>ONVE01000103.1 GCA_900321215.1 uncultured Eubacterium sp.
AGCTTTTCCGGCGGAAGCGGAAGGATCAGTGTCCTTGAGGAACTTTATCTTCCTTGCAGTGATCAGGCTGCCGTCAGAGAGGACAGCTCGCTTATAAATACATCCTACGATCCGGAGAGAGACAGAAGATGCCCTGTGGGTTCAGTATTCTGTGCAAATGGAGCAGGCTATTATGTAAGCTGGGAGGATGCATTTGAAAAAGCCCATGTAGAGAAGAAGATCAGGGATTACAGTGAGCTGGAGTGGCTGTATGGAAGAAGCGCATCCAGTGGCGCAGCTGATATTGAAAATGCAGCATTAAGCCGGACTGCAGGAAAAAGATCAAATCTTGCAGATGAACTGTATGACAGAGCTATCGGCGTTGACGAGATAGATTCGATACTTGATAAGGCCATGAGCGGCAATAGGCGAAAGGATCCTCTGGTTAAGAGAAAGTATCATTATTCCAGAAAGAAGGATATAGGGCTCAGCGGCAGAAGTTCCGGAGGTGGAAGCGGTTCGGGCAGCACTCATGCAAATGCAAAGAAGAAGCAGAATTATCTTCTTGTGGACGGCTACAATATAATCCATAAATGGAGAGAGCTTAAGATTTTGGTTGAAGATAATATGTCCGGTGCAAGAGGACGTCTTCTGGATATCATGTCGAATTATCAGGCTATACGCGGTATGGAGGTGATCGTGGTATTTGATGCCTATAACGTGCCGGGAAATGAAAGCAGGATCGACAAATATCACAACATAAATGTCGTTTATACAAAGCAGGCGGAGACGGCTGACCAGTATATAGCCAGATTTACAAATGAGAATACTGCAGATATGAATATTACTGTTGCAACCTCGGACGGACTTATCCAGCTGATCATAAGAGGTGCAGGCGCATACCTTCTGTCTGCAACAGACCTTGAAGCTGAGATAGAAAGGGCAAATGAAGAGCTGCGGGAGAAGTATGATCTGTGATAAGCTGAGGATATTAAAGACAGGAAAAACAGATAGTAAAAAACAGTTGAAAAAATATAAAATATAGCTTGATTAAATCACAATCTTGTGCTATTATCACAAAGTATGTTTTAGATTTAATCGGGAGGATTTCGTCGTGGAAGTTGTTAAGACTATATCAACAATCGCATTTATTATAATTTCAATAGTGCTTACTATAATCGTACTTATGCAGGAAGGTAAGGATAATGGCCTTTCAGGAACTCTTACAGGTACAGCTGATTCTTACTGGGCTAAGAACAAGGGAAGATCTAAGGATTCTGTGATCAAGAAGGTTACAGTTGTTCTTGCAGTACTGTATTTCGTTCTTGCTATTCTTCTTCGTTCGAAGTGGCTTGCGTAATTATATAATGAACTTTTCAGGTGCTCTATTGAATTAGAGCACCTTTTTTATTATACTTAATAAGAGAGTATAA
Organism: uncultured Eubacterium sp.; assembly: GCA_900321215.1. Lineage (GTDB taxonomy): Bacteria > Bacillota > Clostridia > Lachnospirales > Lachnospiraceae > Eubacterium_Q. Next base: position 1,413 of record ONVE01000103.1, read on the forward strand.
AGGGTAATAATAAATTATGAAATGCATTATTAATCCGGTATAAAATGCAGAAAATCAAAATGAGAGAACAATGAGAAAGCAAATAACTGTTTTCTATAATATTAATCATTGTGCAGTAGAAAAAGACTTTAGTTAAAAACTATATTAGGGAAATTTATGAGTAAGAAAAATATGAAAAAAGATAAAAAAGATAATATAAAAAATCCGGGATTCACAGATGTGTTTGACGAATCAGGAGAGAATTCTCTTGAGGAATCAGAAGAGGAGCTTGATGAAGAAGCCTATCAGGAAGCGTCTGGTGATGACCGCACAGAAGAGAAAAAGCAGGCTATACTCCTTATAATGAGCAGTAAGGACTATAAGCCGATGAGGTTTAAGGAGCTCACATATCTTCTTGGACTTCAGTCTGAGGAGGATAAGCAGGAGCTTCTGGACATTCTTGATGCCCTCACAGAGGATTTCAAGATCATTAAGACCAGAAACAACCGCTATATGCTTACGCCTAAGGATACTCATGTAGGTATCTATACAGGCAACAGGAAGGGCTACGGCTTTGTAACTGTTGAAGGATATGCGGATGACTTCTTCATTCATGCGAAGGACACCGCAAATGCCTTTGAGGGAGACAGGGTTCTTATCAGAGAGAAGAATCACGGACAGCAGTTCGGCAACAGGACCGAAGCAGCTGTTGTCAGAGTTATCAGCCACGGTATTGCAAATGTTATAGGCGTTTATGAGCCCGGAAATGGATTCGGTTTTGTTATACCAAACAATAAAAAGATAGCATATGACATTTTTATCCCGAAGGAAGCTTCATGTGGAGCTGTAAAGGGAAGCATAGTCATAGCTGACATAAAAGACTACGGAGATGACAAGAAATCTCCTTCAGGAGTCATTACAGAGGTTATAGGACATATTGACGATCCTTCGACAGACATCATTTCTGTTGTAAGAAGCCGTAATATTCCTGTGGATTTTCCGGATGATGTACTGAGCCAGCTTGAGAGAATACCTGAAAGTGTAAGTGAAGAGGAGCTTTCCGGCAGGAGAGATTTCAGAGAGCTTGATACGGTTACTATTGATGGCGAGGACGCAAAGGACCTTGATGACGCGATAACGCTTTCATATAAGGACGGTATATATACTCTTGGCGTTCATATTGCGGATGTATCCAATTATGTCAGAGAGAACAGCCCGCTTGATAAGGAAGCACTGAACAGAGGAACAAGTAACTATCTTATCGATAGCGTGATCCCGATGCTTCCGCACAAGCTTTCAAATGGTATCTGCTCACTTAATGCAGGTGTTGACAGACTGACTCTTTCGTGTGTTATGGATATCGATGAAAAGGGTAAGGTTCTCGGACATGAGATAGTCGAAGGCGTGATAAATGTCAACGAACGCATGAATTATACAGATGTAAATAAGCTTATCACAAGAGCTGAGGATGCACCTGTTGAAAGATACAGAGATCTTATACCTCTTTTTGACAGGATGCAGGAGCTTTCGAGAATTATAAGAGCAAAGAGGCATGAAAGAGGTTCGATAGATTTTGATATGGCCGAGACGGAGATCAAGGTTGATGAGAACCATAAGCCTGTAGAGATCTGTGCTCATGACAGAAATGACGCCACAAAGCTTATAGAGGACTTTATGCTTATGGCAAATGAAGTTATCGCGGAGGATTTCTTCTGGCAGGAGCTTCCATTTGAATATAGAACACATGAGGCGCCGGATCCTGTAAAGGTTGATATATTGGCACAGACCATAAAGAATTTCGGAATATATTTTAAGACAGCTGCACATGATAATATCCATCCGAAGGAGTTTCAGAAGCTTCTCAAGAAGATAGAGGGCGAGCCGTATGAGGCAATGATCTCAAAGCTTACGCTCCGTTCAATGCAGCAGGCAAGATACAGTACTGAATGCACTGGACATTTCGGACTTGCATGCAAATACTATTGTCATTTTACTTCACCGATCAGAAGATATCCGGATCTGCAGATCCACAGGATCATCAAGGAGCAGCTTCACGGAACGCTTGATCAGGAAAGGATCAGACATTACAGCAGGCTTCTTCCTAAGGTAGCTGCAGATAATTCATTTAAGGAAAGACGTGCAGAGGAAGCTGAGAGAGAGGTTACAAGGCTGAAAGAGATCGAATATATGTCTGAAAGGATCGGCAGTGAATATGCGGGCGTTATCTCGGGCTTCAGCCAGCAGAATATATTTGTCGAGCTTGAAAATACTGTAGAAGGAGCCATCAGCGTAGCTGCTTTAGAGGATGACTACTACAGATACGAAGAGGCTGAAATGTGCATGAAGGGCGAGAGAACAGGAAATGAGTTCCACCTCGGAGATAAGCTCTACATAAAGGTCGTAAGAGCCGACAAGATTGAAAGAGTGATAGATTTCAAGCTCCTAAAAAAACTATAAATAAAAAAGTGGTATGACTGCTTATTTTAACTTTATACCAGCGGTTTATTGACTGGAGGGCTGATAAGAGTTATACCATTATAGCAGTGTGAAAAAAACAGGAGTAAGCAAATGAAGGATAGTAAAGACAGATTAATTGCAAATAACAAAAAGGTCTTTCATGATTATTTTATAGAGGAAGCTTTTGAAGCCGGAATAGAGCTTGTTGGAACCGAAGTTAAGTCCCTGAGGCAGGGCAACTGCAGTATCAAGGAAGCATTTATCGGCGTAGATAATGGTGAGATATTCATTCATCATATGCATATTAATCCTTATGAGAAGGGAAATATATTCAACAGAGATCCGCTCAGGAAGAGAAAGCTGCTTCTTCACAAGAGAGAGATACTTAAGCTTGCTCAGGGAAGAGAAGCGGCCGGCTACACTATCGTTCCGGTAAAGGTGTATTTCAAGAACGGACGTGCCAAGGTTGAAATAGCTCTTGCCCGTGGTAAGAAGCTTTATGACAAGAGGGATGATATAGCCAAGAAGGACGCAAAGCGAGAGGCCGAGAGAGAGTTCAAGATAAGAAACCTTAAGGCGTGAGTCGTAAACCTGCTTTTACTGATTGAATAAATGAAAATAATTGCATCAATGCTGCTTTGGTGGTATTATAGCTGATAGCGGCATACTGATCGGATTTTTCATTTATGATGATAAAGGCAGGGGAGAACAGTATGGCGTGCAGTATTTCTAATAAATGGAGACGGTACGATGAGTCAGGCTAAGGTTGATAAGTATAAAAAAGATAAAAAGAACAGAAAAAAGATAATCAGAAAACAGAAGATAAAAACAGCTCTTGCAATATTTGCGGCAGCTATAGTTCTTGGAGCTCTAATGGGAGTTCCGCTCGGTAAGGCGCTTTATAACAGAAACAAAAAGGCTGAAGAAGAGAAGAAGGCCGAAGCCGAGGTTTATGACAAAAGCTATATAGATATCGACAGCTATAATGACTGGTTCGATAACTACTATACAACAAACTATTATGATCTCTATGCAGGTATGACCCTCGCAACAGGAGGAGATTCTGCACAGTAAGATCATTAACGGGCCTGTATTGGTTTCGACAGGGATCCGGAAGTTATGACAGCCATCCGTGGTCCGGGACCACGTTAAAACTCGGAAAAAAATAAACGCTGAAGATAATTTAGCACTCGCTGCCTAATGGCAGCTGTCAGCCTTAGGTCATCCGCTGCCTGAGAGTCTGGCACCGAACAGGCGGAGCACTTTCCTTCCAAAGCTTTGAGGTCGGGAAAGAAAATATGAAGCTACTGAATCTGCAAATCTGACAGTGGATGTGCAGAGGAGGGAATGTCAAAACACTTGTCTGTGATGGGAGAGGTTGTGATGAAAGGGTTTTTGGACACGGGTTCGACCCCCGTCAGGTCCACTAAAAAAGCACCATTTGAGGTGCTTTTTTTTACTGGTGAAGTATCATAGATACCATATATTGTGCAAATGAATCAAGCAGTGCTTTATCGCCAAGAAAATCATCTGAAAGCTCTAAGTAGGGCAGTGACTTGGAAGAGAGAGGGGCTTCGTCAGGGAAGAAGCTCCTTCCTTCAGAAAATTTATATTTTGGAATGAAAAAGCCTTCAAGACGTGTATAGCAGTTCGAAGCCTTTGCCGGCTCGCATATCATTTCTTTATAATTCTCTGCGAGGCTCTTCGGATATGCTGTATCAAGCTCCGGATAATAATTATAATTCTTATAGTCCTTGTAGTAATATTTAAAACAGCCGAAGCTTACCGGAAATGAAAGGTAGGCTTTTTTCTCTTCTGCGGAAATGATAAGAAGAGGAGCTGTTACCGATGATTCACTCATGCTCTTTGTTTTATCTCTGAGAGATGAAGCAAGACTAAGCTTTGGAAAGCAGTCTGGAGCAAGATTGAATTTAATACGGAGGTTGACGCTGCCGCTCATTTCTATAGATGATACTGAGACGCTGCCTGTATCAAGCTTTTTCAGTGCAAAGATCTCTATCAGATAGAACATTCCCTCCATGTCGTCACGGTTATGCTGGAGAAGAAGAGTACGCAGCTTCTGCGAACGGTCTCCTAGATAATTGAAGTAAACATTTATCAGCTCACCGCCGTTCATCTGATCGATACGGTTGATGCCGACAAAGCGTTCGATGGTTTTCTGTTTAAGGTTGGAGAGCCCAAGGGCAGTCTTGAACGGCCTGATCATTTTATAAAGATCAAGCTTTGTGATCCCTTCTAAATTGTCAGGGATGTTCTTACCAAGACGTCTGTTGATATATTCCAGCCGCTTTTTTACGAAAGGAACATCGAAGGTGTCACCATTAAATTCTATAAGGTTTTTATATTTCGGAAGTATTTCCATGAAATGACCGATGATCTCGGGTTCGCTTCGTCCGTCATCGTTGAAAAGAAGAGTGATATGCCAGTCACCGCAGGTATAATAATTGATTCCGATGATGTAAATGAAAGAGGACGCCGGACTTAGCCCGGTGGTCTCTATATCAAACATAAGAGTCTCTTCGGGAACAAAGAAAAGAGGCGCTTTTTCATATATCGGGTTGTCGTGCGGGACTATTTCATCAAAGATCTGCATGTTGCTTTCCTCACTATATTATTAAAACCGGATCGTAATCCGGTTTTAAGATTAAAGATATTATTTTCGACTATCTTCATAAAGCTTTCTGATAGCATTAAATGTCTCTTCACTGATGATGTGCTCAATCCTGCATGCATCATCCGAGGCAGTCTTATCGGGAACGCCGAGGTCAATCAGCATATTGGTGAAGAACTTATGTCTTTCATATACTGTAGAGGCAATCTCGCGGCCTTTTTCTGTAAGATATATATAACCGGAATCGGTCATTGTTATCAGGTTTTTATTCCTGAGGTTTTTCATAGCTATGCTGACGCTTGATTTCTTGTATCCAAGATCGTTAGAAACATCTACGGAACGAACAACAGGAAGCTTCTCACTAAGCATAAGTATTGATTCAAGATAGTCTTCAGCTGATTCATTTGAACGCATGTTGATACCCCTTCACTCGAAAAATGATTTATAATGATGTATAGATTTTAACACTTATATTTATCATTATCAATATTTTTTTGGATTTGTCTAACAAAAGTTCTTGACAACTTACCATAGTTAGTATATGCTAACTCTCGTAAGCTGATTTGTTTACTCCCTTAATAATAGTTGTGCTTACAATATAGTTTTCCTGGAGGATCCGGTTTCCGCATACCGGATCCTTTTTTCATTCTTCATAAACTTGAAAAAACCACGCAATTAGGCTATACTCATTTCTGTTATGAAGAATGTGCTTAAATATCTAAAACATTATAAACTTCAGACTGTTATGGCGCCTCTTTTCAAAATGCTTGAAGCTACCTTCGAGCTTTTTGTTCCTATTGTTGTGGCAAAAATGATAGATGTCGGTATCTCAGGAGGAGATAAGGGATATATCATGAAAATGGGGGCGCTTCTTATACTTCTTGCCCTGATCGGACTTATCTGCTCCGTGACGGCTCAGTATTTTGCTGCAAAAGCGGCTATGGGCTTCGGAAGAGAGCTTAGATCCGATCTTTTCAGGCATATCATGAATCTTTCATACAGCGAGATAGATAAAAACGGAACATCCACGCTTATTACAAGGATGACCAGCGATGTTAATCAGATGCAGACCGGAGTAAATATGGTGCTGAGACTTTTCCTCAGATCACCATTTATCGTTTTCGGTGCGGTTATCATGGCCTTTACTGTTGATGCAAAAACAGCAGTGATCTTTGCAATCGTACTGCCGATACTTATAGTGATAGTTTTCGGCATAATCTTTTCAACGATACCTTTATATAAGAGGGTACAGGGAAAGCTTGACAAGGTAACTCTTATTACCAGAGAAAATCTTGTCGGCGCGAGAGTTGTAAGAGCGTTTAATCATGAAGCTCAGGATATAAAGGATTTTGACGAGGCAACGACCGAGCTTAAGAAGAGCCAGCTTTTTGTTGGACATATCTCGGGAGTTCTGAATCCTGTAACATTTGTTGTTATAAATTTCGGAACCATGGCGCTCATTCATAAGGGCGCTGTCAGGGTAGATGCGTTCGGACTTACTCAGGGACAGGTGGTCGCTCTAGTGAATTATATGTCCCAGATACTTATCGAGCTTATAAAGCTTGCAAATCTTATCGTAACTACTACAAAGGCTATTGCATGCGGTCACAGAGTTGCGGCTGTATTTGCACAGCAGCCTTCGATAACTTACGTCGACGATAAATCAAGTGGAGGAGC
>ONVE01000133.1 GCA_900321215.1 uncultured Eubacterium sp.
CTTAGGCTTTGTAAGTCCGTCCTTGGAGGTAAGTCTCATAACCGTCTTCTCTCCGTAAACTGTAGGAAGGATAGAAACACGGACATCAAACTCACGTCTGTCTACAACGATGGTGATACGACCGTCCTGAGGCTTTCTCTTCTCAGCGATGTCCATTCCGCCGATGATCTTGATACGGGCTGAAATGGCTGCCGCAAGGCTGTAATCATATGTCATTACCTGCTTTAAGGCACCATCGATACGGTACCTTACACGAACGTAGGTCTCCATCGGCTCGATATGAATATCGGAACCTCTCTGTCTTACTCCGCCTTCAATTATCTGATTTACCAGAAGAACGATAGGTGAATTGTCGATCTCATCGTCCATCTGATTAATTTCTTCTTCAGTAAGCTCTCCTGACTGCTGCTCCTTACGATAAGCTTCAGCAGCCTCCATAGCCTGAGCACTTCCGTAATACTTACCAATGACCTCGTTCAGATCCTCTTCAAACGAAAGCATTGGATCTACCTGAAGTCCTGATGAAATACTGATATCATCAACAGCAACAAGATCCATAGGATCCGCCATGGCAACCTTCAGGATATTAGGATTCTTCTCATCAAATCCTACAGGCATGGCCTTATATTTATTTACAAGGCTGTCCGGCACAAGCTTAAGAACCGCTTCATCGATCTTAACGCTCTTTATCTCGCAATAATCAATATTTGTCTGTGCAGTAAGTACAGTGATAAGAAGCTCTTTACTGATAAAGCCCATCTGCATGATGATGTTACCGATTCTTCCACCGCTTTCCTTCTGCTTTGCAAGCGCTTCCTGCAGCTGTTCCTCTGTGATAGCACCTGCTTCAACAAGGAGATCTCCGACACGAATCTTCTTCCTTGCTCCTGCAATCTTCATATTTCCCTACCTCTCCTATTCCGGCGATCCCCCGCCTTTTATTAGTTTTTTCTATACCTGAAAATTCAAAATTTTTTCACAATTTCAATCAGTTTATTATATCACAAAAAAACACTAAATAAAAGTATCATATTTACATAATTATTTATATGAAATATGCACTAAAATCTCTTCTCTCATATATTTTAGGTATATCTGACCTGACTATTCTCCTCAGCAAGCCCGATTCCTCTTCAGCGCCTGTCCTTTTACTCCTCTGCCCTCATCCTGAGCAGCATTCCGGCCGAAAGCCTGATATCTGCAGCTTCGTCTTCATTTTTAAATGAAATGAAGAGCTTCTGACCCGGATGAGGTGCCGACATCATTTCATTTCCCTTTTCATCGGTTATGCCGCTTACTGTAAGAGGGATATTCTCTCCTCTGAAATCCATTGCCTCTATCGAATCGCCTACTAAAAACTTATTCTTCTGGAAAATGACAGCCTTGCCGTCCTCCGTGATCTCCTCAATCTCTCCGAGGAAGATAAAGTTCCTTACATAAGTATTCGAATCATATATCTGGCTGTCGCTGTCCGGCTTGCCAAAATAAAATCCGGTCGTAAACTGCCTGAAGGTGCAGGCAGAAATTTCTTCTTTATAATGTTCAATCTTGCTTCTGTACAGCTCCTCAGACTTAAGGTAATCATCGATAGCTTCCCTGTACGTCCTTGCAGCAGCCGCTACATAAAGCTTTGTCTTCATACGTCCTTCTATCTTAAATGAATATATCCCCGCATCGATCATTTCCGGAATATGCTCGATCATGCAAAGATCCTTCGAATTGAAGATATAGGTTCCCCTGTCATCCTCTTCAACCGGCATATATTCACCCGGTCTGTTTTCCTCAACGAGCGCATATTTCCATCTGCACGGATGAGTACAGAGGCCCCTGTTAGCGTCCCTTCCTGTCATATACGCAGAAAGAAGACATCTTCCCGAATAAGAAATGCACATTGCCCCGTGCATAAATGCCTCTATCTCAAGATCCTCCGGGATGTTCTCCCTGATCTCTTTGATCTCTTTCAGAGAAAGCTCTCTCGCACACACAACACGCTTTGCGCCCATCTCGTACCAGAAATTAAATGTTTCATAATTAGTGTTGTTTGCCTGTGTGCTGACATGAAGCTCCATTTCCGGCATTATCTTCTTCGCCAGCATGAAAACGCCAGGATCAGAGATCAGGACAGCATCAAGCCCGATATCCCTGATCTCCCGGAAATACTCCGGAATCTCCCTGATATCATTATTATGAGCAAAAATGTTAACTGTAAGATAAACCTTCGCACCCTTTGAATGAGCATACTCCACGCCCTTCTTCATATCTTCTATGCTGAAATTATCAGCCTTGGCACGAAGTCCGAAACGCTGTCCGCCGATATACACCGCATCTGCACCGTAATCAACAGCGCAGTAAAGAGTATCAAGTCCTCCTGCCGGCAGAAGCAGCTCTACCTTTTTATTATTCTTTTCCATATCAACTCCAGAATTATCGATCATTTAATCCTCTTCCTTATCATTCTGCCATCAATACTTCGGCATTTATAACAACCGTACACGCCTCTCCGTCTTAAAAGCTTCAGCAATTAAAACACGTCATCTTACAACCGACACAGACATTCCGTCTCCAACAGACAGCAGTACAGTCTCAAGTCTCTCATCATTTTTAATATCACGTAAAAATTCACGCATTCTGTCATGAACCGTTCTGTCTCTTTTCTCAACAAGAAAATGCGACTCAAGTATCTCGCCATCCAGGAAAATGTTGTCGCACACGATAATGCTTCCCTTTCTCGAAAGCCTCACCGCCTCATCCATATAATTCTTATACTGAGCCTTTGCAGCATCTATAAAGATCATATCAAATGTGCCGTATTCAGAAACTGTCATTTCCTTCATAACAAGGTACGCATCACCCTGAAGCAGCTTTATCCTTCCAGCCTCAACACAGGCCTTTCCGTCTGCCGCATCAGAAGCTTCACAATCAGCCGCAGCTATACTCTTACTCTCACTATGATCCTCAAAATTTCTACCAGCTTCAGCAGCTCTGTCAGGATCCAGCTCAAGAGTAACTATCTTCGCCTTAATCCCTGCCGCAGAAGCCGCTTCTCTCATAAAAAGCGCCGAGTATCCCACAGCCGTTCCGACCTCAAGTATCTTTTCCGGTCTTGAAATAAGAATAAGGAGCTTCAGCAGCTCCCTGGTATTCTTTCTGATAACGGGTATACCGCGCTTACGTGCATCATCATAAATATCCTGCAGGTAACCTGCATCATCCTCAATATAGCTTTCAAGAAATGAATTTATCCTGGAAAAATCAGGCATTGTTCTATCCTCTCATTATAAATAATTACCACTCATTATCAGAGCCGCCGTCCGAATCACCATCGCCTGATCCGCCGTCATCCCAGCTGTCGTCTGAACCACCATCATCTGATCCGCCGTCATCCCAGCCGTCATCCGAACCACCGTCATCTGATCCGCCGTCATCCCAGCTATCATCCGAACCACCGTCATCTGATCCGCCGTCATCCCAGCTGTCGTCTGAATCACCGTCATCTGATCCGCCGTCATCCCAGCTATCGTCAGAATCACCATCATCCGATCCGCCGTACGAGTCGTCGTCTGAACCATCATTTCCTTCGCCATCAGAATCATCTGAGTTTTCATCAGTATTCTCGGTAGCCTGTGTTGTGACTTCCTCAGTCGTAACCGTACTGTTTTCCGTCGTGGTCAGCCTTATCTTCTTTTTATCCGTCGTAGTTGTCGTTGCGGCAGGTTTTATGATCTCCCGCCCGCTCAGAAGCTCTATAATCTCATTATAGGTCATTGAAGCCCTGACCTTATATACTCCTGCCTTGATGTCAGTGGTGTATTTACCGAGCCAAAGCTTTGCAGCCATAACATATTTATTCTTGATGACCTTTGCATCGTAAAGAGCCTTGGAGATATCCATGGCTGAAGAATTTTTCTCAATCTCAACAGATACGTAGGCTGTAGCTCCCGCATCCTTTGCCGAATCATTAAAAATATTGTATGTAAGATCAAAAGCCACAGAAAAGCTTCTCACGATAAAGAACACTATGAGCACATCAATAAAAAGCTCAAGCGTATAATACATCGCAGACTTAAGCGTTCTCTCAGCCCTTTTTCCCATTGTTTTTTTCATCTTCACTTTAGCCATTTTCAGATTCCCTCATCAAGAAAATTAAACATAATGTCAGCCGCAGTCATATCCAGCATGGTCTTAAGCAGTCTTCTCAGCGCACTTTCAGCAACTATATAATCATTTACAAGAGAATTATGAAGCAGCTCATCATTTTCCTCGTAAAGCTTCTTCGTCTCTTCATAAGGATTACCGCTGTATTCCTGGATCTCCCTGTTTCTCGCATAAAGCTCTCTCAGCTTTTTCTCCAGATCCTCATTTCTTCTTAAATGATTCTTCGCACTGATATAGGACTTATACTCCCTGGAGCTTTTAAGCATGCTATTCAGTTTTCGGCATTCCTCCATCAGTTCATCCATATCGTTAACCTCTTAAGATCCCCCTGATTTAATTATCTTTAAACTATATATCTTAAACCTCTGAAATGATAGGCAGTATCATCGGACTTCTCTTAGTCCTCTTCCACAGGAACTCACCCAGAGCATCTTTAATAGAAGACTTCAGTCTGTTCCAGTCCGTAATGCCTCTTCCCAGATTCTCCGCAATAGCCTCCTCGACCACTATCCTGCAGTCTTCGATAAGCGATTCGGATTCTCTCACATATACAAAACCTCTCGAAACGATATCAGGGCCTGCCATGACCGTTCCGCTTCCCTTTTCAAGAGTAAGGGCAACTATGATAAGACCATTCTCCGAAAGATGCTGTCTGTCTCTTAAAACAATATTTCCAACATCTCCGACTCCAAGTCCATCCACGAGAACTCCGGATGCAGGTACATTTCCTGCTATTCTGAAGGTGTCCTCCGACATTTCAAGCACATCACCTGTGTGAAGGATCTTAATATTCTCCTTCGGTATTCCCATCATGTGCGCAAGCTCTGCATGAGTCTTAAGATGCCTGAACTCGCCGTGCACCGGAATCGCATACTTAGGTCTTGTCAGAGCATACATAAGCTTAAGCTCCTCCTGACATGCATGCCCTGATACATGCGTATCCTGATAAATGACCTTTGCGCCCTTCATTTCAAGTTCATTGATGACCCTGTAAACCGACTTCTCATTTCCCGGAATCGGATGAGAAGAAAATACCACAAGGTCTCCCGGCTTAATCTTTATCTTATTATGAACAGATCCTGCGATCCTTGAAAGGACCGCCATATCTTCGCCCTGGCTTCCTGTTGTTATGTAAACCAACTTGTTGTCCGGATAATTACCGGCCTGATCTATATCGATAAGCGTATTCTCAGGAATCTGGATATATCCAAGTTCTGAAGCGATACTGATGATATTCACCATGCTTCTTCCCTCGACAATACATTTCCTGCCATATTTATAGGCCGAATTGATGATCTGCTGCACTCTGTCAACATTGCTGGCAAAGGTCGCAATGATCATACGTCCGTCCCTGTTATCATCAAATATATGATCCAGAGTCTTTCCTACCGTCTTCTCAGAAGGCGTATAGCCCGGTCTCTCAACATTTGTTGAGTCAGCCAGAAGTGCAAGCACTCCCTTCTTGCCAAGCTCTCCGAATCTCTGCAGATCGATCACTCCGCCGTAAACCGGTGTGTAATCAACCTTGAAATCGCCAGTATGTACTATAATTCCCGCAGGCGTATATATAGCCAGTGCCGCAGAATCCGCAATACTGTGATTTGTTCTTATAAATTCAACCCTGAAGCATCCCAGATTAATGGTCTGTCCGTAGGTTACAATCTTTCTCTTAACGTTATTCGCAAGCTCATGCTCCTTAAGCTTATATTCAATAAGGCCCATGGTAAGCTTGGTCGCATATATCGGCATATTTATCTGTTTCTCAACATAAGGGATCGCGCCGATATGATCCTCATGTCCGTGTGTTATGACCAGTCCCTTGACCTTATCCTTATTCTCGATCAGATAAGTAACATCAGGAATGACCAGATCTATTCCAAGCATTCCGTCATCCGGAAATGACAGACCGCAGTCAACGACAATGATACTGTCCTCATATTCAATAGCCGTAATATTCATTCCAATCTGTTCAAGCCCACCAAGCGGAATGATCTTAACCGGCTTATTACTATTAGTTTTCAACTCAAACCTCCAAATCAATATCATCAAACATTTCATTAAATACCTTGATGACAGCTACAAGTTCTTCCCTATCCTCGATATCGCGAAGATCATAAAAATCATCCTCAGGAGAAGCCATATCGACTAAAACTGAAAATTCTCCGTCTTCCACTTCAGGAGGGGTACTTGAAACAAGGAGATAATGTCTTCCCTGCAGAGTGGTTTCCCCGAGTATATAAAATTCCTCTTCGCCATTTTCGGTCTCAAATTTAATCTTTTCCATTTAAATCCTCTAATTTTTCTTTCTCGTATCGAGATAATTCTGTAAAATGATGGCTGCCGCCATCTTATCGATATATTCCTTACGTCCTGACGAAGCAACTCCGGTCTCGGCAAGTATCCTGTCAGCCTCAACGGTTGTCAGTCTTTCATCCACAAGAATAACAGGAAGGCCTGTTCTTCTTTCCAGCATCTCCCTGAACTCATCGGTCGCCTCGGCTCTCTCGCCAAGCGTATTATTCATATTTTTCGGATATCCCAGAGCAATCTCTGTGACACCATTCTCAGCTATTATCTCTTCAATCTTTGCAAGCGTCTTTCTGAGTTTATTTGCTTTTTCCCTCTCGATCGTCATTAAAGGCTGAGCTGTTATCAGCAGCTCATCAGATAATGCTACTCCGACCGTTTTGGTACCGTAATCAAGACCCATTATCCTCATCAGCGCTTACACCTGCCTGTTCTTAAGCTTGGTATCAATATAGTTCTCCATGAGAACCTCAATGATCTCATCACGTTCTGCCTTCATGATAAGGCTTCTTGCACCCTTGTAGCTTGTTATATATGTCGGATCCCCGCTCATGATATAACCAACGATCTGGCTTACAGGATTATAGCCTTTTTCTGAAAGAGCCTCATATACCTCAGCAATGATCTCAGGCACCTCCAGTGTTGTATCCTTTACAAGATCAACGTCCTGTGTTCTCTGATTATTCATTTTATCACATCCTTATAATTAAGTATCTGATCCGGTCCTCCCATAACGGATGCTTTCTGAATCCCGGCAGGAAAACGTTCTCCGTATTCACCAAAGCAGTGTCCGCATCACAGGAGTGACCCGATCAAAACCTTTTATATTTTTACTCACAGTTACTAATATACTAACGTATTTCAATATATAACGCAAGGCTTTTTATTTATTTAAGGAAGTCAAATGAGAGCTGTCCCTGCTCAGGCATATCCCCGAGTATTCCGAGCTCAGCCATCTTCTCACATACCGTCTTTGATATCTTCGCGCGGTCACGGAGCTCTTCCTGCGACAGGAAAATGCCGTCCTTTGCAGCTTCCTTAAGCTGTGCCGCCGCCTTCTCTCCCATGCCGTCGATAGAAGCAAGACTCGGCATTATCTTTCCATCTATTACCTGGAAATACTTATCGTCCGCCCTGTAGATATC
>ONVE01000104.1 GCA_900321215.1 uncultured Eubacterium sp.
AAAGCCACGGGATTGCACAAAAAAAGGAAAATTATGATAGATGTATTAATAGTTGAAGACAATGAAGAGATAGGTACTCTTCTGCAGGATTTCTTTCTTGCAGAAGGGTACGACGTATATCATGCAACGACCGGCGAGGAAGGTCTGGAGGTATTTCTGGACGAAGGCGCAAAGGTCGTTGTTCTTGATGTCATGCTTCCGGGTATGGACGGCTTCGAGGTCTGCAGAGCCATCCGTGAGAAGGATGACGTTCCGATAATCATAGTAAGCGCCAAGGTTACAAAGGAAGATAAGCTGAACGGCCTTATACTCGGCGCGGATGATTATATCGAAAAGCCTTATGATATAGACATACTTCTTGCCAAGGTAGCAGGTATCATGAAGAGAAGATATGCCGAAAATGAACTGAAGTGCGGAAATATTGTTCTGGATAAGGTCAGAAGATGTGTATTTGTAGATAAAGAGGAGAAAGCTCTGAATAAGACAGAATACGCCCTTCTTCTATACCTTATGGAGAATAAAGGCAAGGTTCTCAGCAAGGAGAAGATATTTAGTCATATCTGGGGCTGTGAAAGTGAGAGTGAGACACAGACGCTTACGGTTCACATCAAATGGCTTCGTGAAAAGCTTGAAAAGGATCCAAAGAAACCTGAACATATCCTTACCGCCTGGGGCGTAGGATACAGATTTGAATAGTTGACATAATATGAAAGATTTGATCAAAACTGTGATGCTCTTTATCATTTTATTTGCGGCTGTCAATGTACTGATCACGAGCTCATTCAGGCAGAAGGATGATAACAGCCACAATATTGAGATAAACAGAGCAAAGCATTTAATAATAGAATATGAGAAGGAAAATGGTGTGGCGGCAGAGAATCTGTCGGCACTTGTTTCATTTTCCATGAAAAGCGGCGGTGGTGAAAGCTTTGAATACATTTATTCAATCGTATCTGCTGAGGCGGGCGGCGCTGACAAGCTGATAAATGATAACGAACTGCTTTCTGAAGATGAGAAAACATTATATTATAAAACAGAAAGTTACATTTACAGGATAGACTACAGGCTCACCAAAGGAACCAGGATCGAAAAGCTGGAATTAAAGGTAAGACTTATTGTGAATACAGTTCTGGGCATAGCCTTACTTATCGCTGTCTTTACGATAATCTATTATAGAAGAAAGCTGGTAAGACCATTTATGCGACTTGCCGGACTTCCGGAGGAGATAGCAAAGGGCGGACTCGTGAAGGATATTCCGGAATCACAGGATAAATATTTCGGCAAATTCACCTGGGGCATGAACATGCTCCGCGAGCAGCTTGAGGATACCAAGGCGAAGAATCTCCAGCTTGAGAGAGACAAGAAGGTTTTGCTTATGTCACTTTCTCATGACATCAAAACGCCTCTAAATGCGATCTCACTTTATTCAAAGGCTATCAGTAAAGGGCTTTACAGCGGTGATAAGGTTATCAGCTCTGCGGAGAGCATCCAGGACAAGGTTATGGAGATAGAGGACTACATGAAGAGGATAGTAAATGCCTCAAATGAAGACATTATCGAATTTAATGTAAATATGCAGGATGTTTATCTGAATGATCTGATGGAGCGTGTCAGTGATTATTATAACGATAAGATGAAACTGAAGTCGGTTGATTTTTCTATAGGAAGCTTTTCCAATAAACTGATCAGGACAGACCCTGACAGGCTGGTCGAGGTTATTCAGAACATCATAGAAAATGCGCTTAAATACGGTGACGGTAAGAAAATCTGGATAGATATAAATGAAGAAAGCAGTTACCTTAGGATCGATATCAAGAATACTGGCTGCACTCTGGCAAAGCACGAGCTTGCAAATATCTTCGAAAGCTTTTACAGAGGAACAAACACTAAGAAGAAGGAAGGCAGCGGCCTTGGACTTTATATCTGCAGACGTCTTATGACGCTTATGGACGGAGAGATCCACGCAGATATCATTTCCGGAGAGGGTAAGGACGCTTCGGATATCATGTGTATTACGCTTGAACTGCACAGTTAATATATGAAGCATCTGCAGACGTTAGATCATCTGCCTCAGACCGTCGGGCAGATCAAAAGATG
>ONVE01000031.1 GCA_900321215.1 uncultured Eubacterium sp.
TAAAAATTCAGCGGGATGACAAACTGAAAACAGCCTGCAAACCCGCTGAAAATCTACGTTTTTAAGATGTCGGTGCGACGGGATTCGAACCCACGACCTCTGCGTCCCGAACGCAGCGCTCTACCAAGCTGAGCCACGCACCGAATTGATGTTTTTCATTTGAACACCTTAAGTAGTATCATCCAAACGGGCTGAGATGTCAAGTGTTTTTTGTTTTTCGTGATAGTGGGCTGATAGCCGACAGTCTTATGAGATTCTAAAATATTAAAAACGATATACACAAATAAACGCCAAAGGGCTTGATCGGTATAAACAAGGGACTTACGGTTATTGAGTATGAAGACATTGCAAGGATACGCAGAAAAAGAAAAAGTCATTCAGGGGAATTGCGGAGTAATAAAACCATAGACAAAAATGCAAATGATTTGCATTTTCCAATTGACAAGATTGCAACCGGTGTATATAATATGCAAATGAGTTGCAATTTTGCTATTTAGGAGAGAAAAAATGTCTACAAGAGAAGTTCCAATAGTTATAATTACCGGATATCTTGGCTCCGGAAAAACCACATTAATGCAGAATATTTTAAAGCAGGAGCAGCGTAAGATTGCTCTTATAGTAAATGATATGGGCAGCATCAACATCGATGCATCGATTCTGAATAAAACCGGCAACCGTGTTGCGCAGGTTGAAATGGTGGAAATGCAGAACGGATGTATATGCTGCACGCTTCGAGATGAATTTATGGCAGAGATAGAGAGACTTTCTGAGAACAAAAGCATCGAAGCGATATTTGTTGAGGCTTCAGGCATCAGTGAGCCTTCGTCCATAGCCGGAGCATTTCTGAATTACGAAGAAATGACGGAAGATACCAGAGTGTATCTTAAGAGCGTGGTTTCGGTGGTTGATGTCGACAGGATTTACAGAGAATTCCTTCATAATCTGACATCTGATGAGGATGCTGAAGATGGTGATGTGATCAATCTGATCATGGATCAGGTGGAATTCTGTAATCTTATGATACTGAATAAAACAGATCTGCTAACTGTAGAGCAGCTTGCTGAAGTAAAAGATGGACTGCGTGTTATACAGCAGGAAGCAGATATGATAGAATGTGTAAACGGAAATGTCGACCTTGAGCTGATTTTGAACCGTGAAGATTTTGATTTTGAAGAGGTAGAAGCCTACAGTGCTGTTCAGAAGGCGCTCAATAGCTGCGAGCATGATGACGAGAAGGCATGTGTCGATGAGTATGGTATTTCGTCATTTGTATTCGAAGAAAAGAGACCATTTAACAGAGATTCTTTTCAAAAGCTTATAGAGGATTATCCGGAAGAGCTGATCCGCACAAAGGGTTATATCTGGTTTTCGGATGATTGGAATCATGTACAGCTTTTTGAGCAGGCCGGAAGAAATGCTTCTGTAACCGAGCTGTCCGAATGGGTATCGGCATGGCCTGAAGAAGAGTTTGAAAAAGTGGTGGAAGATTTTCCTGATATTAAAGATGATTGGGATGAGACCTATGGAGATAGATGCAATCAGGTTGTCTTTATAGGCAAGGGTTATGAAAAAGCAGAGATTGTGAAGCTTTTATATGATTGCGTTGAAAAAGTAAGTTAGCTTTATTTGCCCTTACAGAGTTTTATGTTATATTATATATAAAATATAACAGTATTATACTTATGAAGAGGGTTTTATGAATATTTATGTAGATTTTGATGACTGCCTGTGCGAGACAGCAAGGTCATTCTCAAAGCTTGTGGCTGAGCTTTTCGGTAAAGATGTGCCGTATGAAAATATAAAATATTTCAACCTGCAGAAAGCATTTTCACTGACACAGGAGCAGTATGAGCAGATAATGCTTGAGGGCCATAAGCCGGAGGTGCTTTTATCTTACGATGAAACGCCGGGAGCGGCCGAAGTGATTAACTGCTGGATCGACAAGGGGTACAATGTCTCCATAATAACCGGGCGCCCATACGGCGCGTATGATGCATCCCGTGCGTGGCTTGATCAGCACGGCTTTGAGCGTGTTGAGCTTTACTGCGTTAACAAATATGGTCGTGAGAATCTGATCCCTAACAGTAGATTCAGTCTGGAGGTAGAGGATTACAGGAAAATGCATTTTGACTTCGCAGTCGAGGATTCACCGGAAGCATTTCATTTCTTTGATCATCTGCCGGAGCTGAAGGTGCTGGTATTCGACCGCCCATGGAACCGCGAAGCGGTATTACCTGGAGAGAATTACAGAAGATGCATCGACTGGAATATGATAAAGCAGATAGTAGAATGATACTACAAATTGACAGATAAACTGCTGGTTAAAATATGATCATATAATTTAAATTTTTTCTCCCGGGAGCAAATACTCCCGGGAATCTTTGTTTTAATGTCATGTTTCTATACAAAAGTTGCATTTTGTGATATAATATCAAGCATATTAGTAATTAAGAGGTGGGGTTGCATTGAAAAATGATAAGAAAACAATGAAACTTGCGCCGAGGAATGGTAAGTCTTCGAAGGCATTATTTGTTTTTTTACTATTAATTTATTTCATATCATCATTGATGCTCATTATGGCATCACGCTCTAATGACAATGTGGTGATATTCGGACAAAGTATACGTTTTACAGCTTTTACAGGTGTTTTCTCAGCAACGGCAAATATCTGTATTATTTTTATTGTTGTCTTTTTTGGAAAAATCGGTTTTATCACGGCCTTATCTTTACTGATAATCCAGTTTCCAACACAGATTATTAATTTCGTGGTTTTCCATATCGCAGCAAGTATTCCGGGCGTTTTTTCAAATCTATCCACGATTCTTGCGGTTGTTATTATATACCTTAGATCGAAGAAGGTAGATGAATACAGAGAGGCTGAGATTGAAAACCTTAAGAATCAGCAGATGGTTTCAAGACGTTTGTTTGAACAGACTGCAACAGCTCTCGTAAATGCGGTTGATGCCAAGGATCCGTATTCCCACGGCCATTCGCTTCGTGTTGCCGAGTATTCGGCAATGATAGCCAAAGCTTATGGAATGAGTGAAGAGGAGTGCCTGAAGGTGTATTATGCAGCACTTCTCCATGATATCGGTAAGATCGGAATACCTATCAGTATCATCAACAAAAATGGAAAGCTGACTGATGAAGAGTATGACATCATAAAGCAGCATACAGTTAAAGGCAATCAGATCCTTTCAAGTATAAATGAATATCCTTATCTCAGTATCGGTGCACATTACCATCATGAGCGTTATGACGGCAAGGGTTATCCGGACAAGCTGAAGGGCGAGGATATTCCTGAGATCGCCAGGATCATTTCTGTTGCAGATGCATATGATGCCATGACATCCAACAGAAGCTACAGAACTGCGCTTCCGCAGGATCTTGTTCGTGAGGAGATAGTTAAAGGCGCCGGAACACAGTTTGATCCGAAATTTGCCGGGATAATGCGCAAGCTTATCGATATTGACGTTGAATATCAGATGAAAGAGAAGAATTCGGTAACTGAGCTTGCGGGTAAAAATGAACTTATTTGCGGTAAGCGCCGTGAAAAGATTTCAGACGGAATCGTAATAACAAATAATATCACTAAGATTCATATGAAAGCCAAATTAACAGAAAATGGTTCAGAGAAGGGCCGCGGACCATCGCTTCTTCTCTTTGACTCGCTTGACGGACGTTATCATAATGAGGAGAAAACTATTCGTGATCTTGTCTATAGTGAGTTCTGTGAAGTATGGCTTGACGGTGGATATGACAGCGCGGATGTCAGAAAGGTCCAGGTAAAAACATTTATGTCTGACACACGTAAAGAGCCTGCTGACAGGGACGTAAGAGAGTATAACATTGAAGCTGTTAAGTATAAGGACCACGTTCTGATAAGCATTGATGACGGACATAAGCTTATCGAGGTTACTGTAGCACTTTTTGACAGTTCAAGATATACCTACATCGGACTTACCGGTGAATACTGTCATATAAGTGATGTAAGTATCGAGAAGACTGGCAGAGTTATTACCAGCGACTATATTTCAAGGATTGAAGATAAGATCAGCTATATAGAAGGACCTGTCGGGGACATCCCGAATCTTCAGGTGGATGGTCACCTTACTGAATACACAGAAGGAATTCCAATCACCAATAGGCTTAATATCAACTTCCATACAATGAGTCTTCCGACTGCACGACTTGTATGGCATTGCCCATATCTTGTCATCTATTCGTCAAATGATGGAAGAGTCAAAGGACCGGGCTACAAGGAATATGTTCTTGTAAGACTTGATGGCGAGAACTGGGACGAAGAGGAAATGTCGGAGAATACTCTGATCGTTGACAAGAAGGCTGATTTTGAAGGCTGGGATGCATGGAAAGCATTTAATAAAAAAGGCTATGACTGCAATATAAAA
>ONVE01000106.1 GCA_900321215.1 uncultured Eubacterium sp.
AATACATTGCCGTTATACATAAATGTAACCGTCACAATCCTGCTCAGATATTTTTCGAGTTCTTCTTTGGTTATATCAAGGTCCTTGCCCTCCTCGAGAGCCTTTTCAAGAAGCTCGAGCACATCATCCGGAAGATCAGAATAATCAATATCCTTCGGAGGATACAGATAATCTGTTGTACTGTCATCCTCATAAATGATGACTTCCTTGCCCTTCTCGATCATAACCTCCTCGTCAGACCTTGTTCCGTCCTTGTAGATAAGGTAAGAGGCAACGCCGCCCTCAAATACCGAAACCTTGGTATACTTAACTCCGTCAATCTCGTAAACAGCCACACGGAACATCGTACCGCGGACAGACATCGTTGAGTTCGGAGTATTTACCTCATAATTTGACTCATCAGTCAGCTTGTTCCTTATATCGTTGGTGATAGCCCCCTTAGTCACCTCGATAGTAGTCCTGCTGTTCCTGCTGCTTCCCGAAGCTTTAAGTATAAGCTCTGTACCTTCTTCAAGATAGATAAACTTATCACTGTCCGCCTGAAGCGTCATCTTTCCTGTTTCAAGAGCTACCTTGTCTCCCGACTCAAGCACCATATTCGTATACGGCTTGATATCTCCGACCTTCTCTCTTGTAACATTTGCATCTCCCTCAAATTCAAAAACCTTAAGAAGTCTGTAGCTGTCCTTCTTGCTAAGTTTAATGAGGATCACTGTAAGAGCAGCTGCTAAGATAGCAACAGCAGCTATGATAATAATTAAAACCTTTTTATTCTTCATACCTTCACCTGAAAATCTGTTTTAGCGAACCTTTGCCAGTGCTGTTGAATACATATTCTCATCCGTTATGCCTTCATCAGTCCTCATGACAGTCGCTTTCTTTATACGTATGGTAATATGGTTACCATCAACCTCATTTATACCTTCCAGAGCCTTCTTGACTCTTTCTCCCAGAGCATAGAATCTGTCAGGATCATCTATAGTCATAAGAATTACGAATATCGCATCCTTTGGTCTTGCAACCGCACAATTCTGTCCGGTTTCATTTAATATGGTATCCGCAAGTCTCTTCAGAACCTTGTTGCCGAACTCCTCATCATAGGATTCGATGACTCTCGAATGTCTCCTGCTGTTAAGAACTATCAGTCCGTAATTCTTATTCTTATCACTCTTATTCACCGAATAATCGATCATAAGATCCATAAGAGCATTTGCATTCATAAGTCCTGTAACTCTGTCCGTGCTCATTCTTCCGTTCCTGCCGTCAGCTGAAGCATCCTTATCAGATTCTCTGAAGAATCCGACAAGTCCGATGATCTCTCCATCGTCATATATAGGGAATTTGTTGCCGACCACATCATGCACAACACCCTTGGCTAAGCACTGATCCCTATAGCCTCTGATTATCTCGCCTTTTCTGAGAACATTCGCGTCATCGATTCTTGCTCTATCCTCCTTTGGATTCCAGCCCATTTCCTCATTGGTCTTACCGAAGATATCCCCCATGCTCTTCAGTCCGAAATAATCCATGAGTGCCTGGCTGACTCCTCTGTAGCGACTGTTCTTATCCTTCCAGAAAAGCTTTATATCCGAATTCCATACCAGACTGTTCCAGATCTTCGCATATTCAATCTCCTGACTTGATGGATTCTGATCGTTCGGATTTCTGTGGATACTGTCCACAGGGAAATTGCAGGCTTCCGTTGAGAAAGGCTTGATGCAGTAAAGGAATTCATTTCCAAACGATCCTGTTACAGACATCATTATCAGTTCCTTCCACTCATATTTGCCCTGGGAATTCTTTTTTCTGAAGGATTTTGATATATAGCCCTTACCTCCTGCGGCTATCCTTTCAGCCATTGTATCTATATCAAAGAACTCAATGCAGGCTGCCCTCTCAGAAGGGAAAATATTATCCCTGACATAATCCTCTGTATTTTTCTTAAACGGCATATTAATATCACTTTGATTAATACCGACGCTGTCCCCGCCAAAAAGCGGTACGATCGTGCCTTCCTCTTTGTTGAGGATGGTTACCTCATCAAAGAGGTAATTCAGCTCACGCAGCTTTGAATCCAGATTATCAACAACGCTCTTCTGCTGCTGCATCGTAAGATTCATTCCGGAGCATTCCAGTATATAGTGCCCGTCCTGCTCTGCAAGCCGCTTGATATCAAGACTGAAATAGTTGCCCTTGTCAGTATAGTAAAATGTAGACGTCTTACCCGACTCCTCAACTATCCTTGCAAACTCACGATATTTCTGCAGTATCGGAGAATTATCTCCGTATAATCTGCGGTTCAGTTCCTCGATATCATAGTCCTTATCAAATATCTGCTTCTTATAGCTTTTATTCATGAAAAGCGTTCTGAGCTTCCTGCCGTCATCCTCTATGATCTCAAGAGGTCTGTCAGTAAGTCTTACGTTAAAGCTTGCAGTCTCATAGAAATGTCTCCATTTACGTGCCTCGATAGATATGCCCTTCTCCTTCAGGTGTTCAAACATATCATCTATACTTTCAGGTCTTCCGTAGTAATATCCCTGAATCTTTCCGCAGCCTATCTCCTTCAGAAATTCAAGATGCTCCTTGGTCTCAACACCCTCTGCAAGCGTTCCGATGCCGATATTCTTAGCCATCGTAACCGTAGCGCTGACGATATCCTTGGCCTTATCGGTAAATGGAGTTAAGAATCTCATATCCAGTTTAAGCATATCAAACTGGAAATCCTTCAGAAGTGTCAGCGAAGAATATCCGCTTCCGAAGTCATCCATCCATATCTCATATCCCGCATTTCTGAATCTATCTATAACATTTCTCATCAGCTCCTCATCCGAAGCTATCATACTTTCTGTTATCTCAAAATGTATATAATCCCTCGGTATATCATATTTTTCCACAGCCTTTTCAACAACCTCAAGCATGTCGCACATGATGAAGTCAAGTCGTGAGAAGTTTATTGAAACCGGTACTATCGGTTTATTCTCTGCCATTCTCTCATGGATCATCCTGCAGACTCTCTCCACAACATAAGAGTCAAGCTTGTGGATCTGCCTGTCCTTCTCGAGTATTCCGATGAATCTGTCCGGACGGAGGAAACCAAGATAAGGGTCATCCCATCTTACGAGTGATTCCATGCCGCAGAGCTGCTCGGTAAGCGTTCTTACAACCGGTTGGAAATATATCTGTATCCAGTCATTTTCAATCGCCTCATCAAGCTTCTTGATAACGTACTCCGAGGTATTGATCCTCTCGGCGAGGCTTTCGGAGTATTCGATGATATCTGTTCTGATATCATTTTTTATATAGTCGCACGCAAATTTTGCAAGCGAAAGAGCCGATTCTACATCAAGATATTTATTCGGAACGAATCTGTAGATTCCGAACTTTCCTACAACGTTAAATCTTCCGCCGTAGCTGTCATTTATCTTCTTTGCCGCATTTTCTGCGTTCTGCAGTGCTCCGTTATACTGGGTAAATACAGCGAAATGATCATCTGAAAGTCTCGACAGCATTCCATCAGGAAATGATTCTCTCAGTATCCTTGCAACATTCTTAAGACAGCTGTCACCTTCGGAGATACCCTTACTGATATTTAAAAATTTGAAATTGATAA
Organism: uncultured Eubacterium sp.; assembly: GCA_900321215.1. Classification (GTDB taxonomy): domain Bacteria; phylum Bacillota; class Clostridia; order Lachnospirales; family Lachnospiraceae; genus Eubacterium_Q. Next base: position 3,614 of record ONVE01000106.1, read on the forward strand.
GATTGAGATAAATGATCGAATACTCATTTGAATCAACATCGCACAGTCTTGCATTCGCAGCCGCAACCTTAGTGTGAAACCTGTGCTTTCTTAAGAGTCCTGTGATCATATCGTAGTCTGCGCCGACATTATTGGTCTTATGCAGGAAGATATAACCATAATAGATATCGCCTAATTCAGGATCATGAACAAGCGTAATATGATTGACCAC
>ONVE01000128.1 GCA_900321215.1 uncultured Eubacterium sp.
CCGAAAGGATTATCGATAAATATCGTCTTGCTCCTTGTTCCGATACTGTCAGGCGCATACATACCCGAGATATAATTGATGACTGATATAAGGAACTGTATGTAGATACCCTGTGACTGACCGGTACTTCCTACAGCCTCCTCATACTTAAGATAACGGCTCTGTTCCTTGATCCTCTCTCTCTTGTAGAGGCTGAGCTTTATCTTATTCATGTCTGTTACTATGACTCCGAAAAGCTTCTTGGTAGAAAGGCTTGCTCTGATAAACTTGACTCTTCCGTCGTCATCATTTATCTTATCAGCCTCTTCCACTATGCGGTCGATGTATGAAGCCATCCTTTCACGCATATATTCCTCTTTGATGTAAGGAATACTGAGCTTTATCATATCTATCTTCTCACCGTCAAGAACGATTCCGGAAAGTCCCGGAAGCAGTTCAAGCTCGGTCTTAACGTCAAGACATCTGTCAAGGCACTGATCCACAAAGCTGTCATGAAGAAGCTCCATATCGGAAAGGCTCTTGCCTATCCTCTCCTTTTCGATACGAATAACCTCTGTCATCTCCTTAAGGCTCTGGACAAGCACCTCCGAATCCGCAAGGCTGCCAGGTATCTGAACATCCTCCTTGATGGTATTCGCAAGTCCGAATGCACTCATGCCTGTAAGCGTCTCGGCTATCCTTCCCTTGCTTCTCACAAGCTCAAGCTTTGCTCTCTCCATAGCCTTCTGGATACTGTCATATCTTACGAGACACTGCTCGAAGCTTTCACTCCTTACCTCTTCGCCGCTTATCACGCTTGCATTTGAGATATCTATACCATTTCTCTCTATCAGACGCTTTATATCCTTGTAAATGTCTTCCGAATCACGTCTTCTTCTGTCAAATTCCGTCAGACTCTTTCTGTTCTTCTCGTAATTCTCCTTTGCCTCTGCAAGACGTACCTCTGCGTTTTTCTTCATAAGCTCAAGATTCTCGCTGGTATCCTCTATCCTGCTGAAGGCTCCGAAGGCATCATTTATATTCTTTATCGCATATTCAATACTGCCGGAAAGTCTGTCGCACTCACTTCTCTGCTCCGCCCTTTTTGCCTCTATCTTCTGCAGGGCAGCGCTTTCTTCACTGAGGCGGTCTCTCAGGCTTCTCAGCGCATCCTTGTCGAATCTTACAAGCTTTCCGCTTCTCCTTGTCTCTTCAAGCTGTTCAGTAAGACCTGCTTTCCTTGCCTCAATATTCTTGAGTATTCTTTCCATGCTGTTTTTAAGCGTGTCAGAAAGCATTCTGAGAGATTCCTGCTCCTTCAGCTGGTCTACATTTTCTCTCAGACACATATCAAATGCAGCCGAAAGACTGCTCAGATCATCACCAACCACCTTGTGACTTCCTTCGGTATGGTAAGCGGCATATTTACCGTTCCATTCTTCCGAAAGCTTTTCGCGGCCTGCTGTTAAGGATGAGATCCTGTTGCGTTCATTTTGTACAAGATCAGAAAGCTTTCTGTTCTCTGCATAGAGTCCGTCCAGAAGAAGGCTGATACGCTTCTTCTCGGCTCCTGCCTCCTGGGCTCTCTTTCTGTCAGCTTCAGCAAGTGCAGATAAGGTGGATGCCTCTGTAAGTATGCTTATATCAGATTCAACCTCAGCAAGCTCACCTCTTATGACTGTAAGCTTTCCTTCCGTCTCCGACAGCTTCTCTCCGAGTCTTCCGACTCTGCCGAGAAGTTCATTTTTCTCAAGCAGCAGTGCATTTTCCTGTGATGAAAGGTTATCTGCATCTTCTCTTGCAGACAGCTTCTCAGGAGATAAGGTACCGATGACAAATTCTCTGTCCTCTTTGGTGACCATAAGGAAATCCCTGAGGCTTCTTATCTCATCATTTACTACATCTATCTCTGCCTTCTTCTCTGAAGCAAGCTTTTCTCCCGACCTCTCATCCACGAAGAATTCTGAGCCTCTATGCAGAAGTCTTGCGGCATCATTTCTTGCTCCGAACCTTAAATAGCTTTCCGAATCCAGCTCTTCTTCATTAAATACCGGAACGAGCTCATTTCCGGTGTCAACATCCTCGATGTTCTGATCGTTTACGATCTTATCAAAATCGCTGCAGACGACTCCGTAAGGAAGCTCCGGCTTTGAGGAAATGATGCTGCTTCTCTTATCCTCCGGAAGCGCTGCCAGATAGTCCATGCCTGTCATTGCATAGATGTTGTGGCGGCTTCTCAGATATGAGAGCACCTTCTCAACGCCTTCAGTCGGCTCGATCAGCCTGCCTGCAAGGATGTCATTATATCTTTTTGTCATTGTACGAAGAAGCTGTTCCTTATCTCTAAGGCTTACAGTCGCTTCTCCGATCTTGGTATCTATAACTGTTCCGAGCTCCGACAGGTCTCCGGTCTCATCGCCAAGATAGATCTTTCTCAGCTTCTCAAGTCTGCTTCTGTCTCCCTCGAAGGAATCTCTCAGCTTCTCAACTCTTGCCCTTTCCGAAGAAACGGCAGCCATCTTAGCGGAATTGCTTTCTATACTGCTATGAAGGCTTGTAAGCTCTGCAGCCAGACTGTCCTTCTCTAATGCAGTTTCCTTCTCTTCTTTCGAGAGATTATCTCTTCTAAGCTTTGCGCCTGCGAGCTTCGCATTTATATCGTCAAAGCTTTTATCATTCAGATTGTTAAATGCAGATGCTATCCTCTCCTCAAGTGCGCTGCAGTTAAGGAGCGCAGACTTCTCGGCACCGCCAAGCTCTGCAGCATTTGCCTCTGCTTCTGCAAGGGTCTTCTTAGACAGTTCAAGCTCCTTCTCATATTTCTGAAGCTTTTCCTTACTCTCAGATATTTCCCTCTCGTACTGTTCTATCCTTTTATCAAGCAACAGTCTTATGCTGTAAACAATATCGTGTATATCTTCAATCTCTTTATTGCCGCTTTCAAGAAGTCTCAGCTTTTCATCAACTTCCTTCTTCCTGTCGCCGTCGAGGATATAATCCAGATATTCATTTCCGGACTCGGCTTCAATAAGCCTTTCTCTTGCCTCCTCGAGGTTCCTTGAAGCTTCCTCTACATTTGCCTTAAGACTCTCCGCCAGAGCTCTCTTCTCATCAAGAGTATTCATTTCCATAGAAACGCTTATCTCATCAAGCTTTGCAGTCATTTCCTGCTTTAAGGCCGAAGCATCATCCATAGCCTTGATAAGGCCCTCTCTCTCCCTTTCAGACTCTGCGGCAGCCTTCTCAACCGTCACATATATATCCGAAAGGAGCTTCTCGACCTCGTCCTTCTCCCTGTAGATATCCTCAAAGGAACGCACTCTGTCATGAAGAAGCTCGATAAGCTCGATCTGATGATCGTAGGAAGCTATATCTCTCTTCTTCTCAGCAAGGTTCTTCAGCTGATCCCTGATACTTATGAGCAGGCGGGCCATACCGTTTTTGCTGCCCTCATCCCTCTCGGTCCTTACAAGAAATGCTTTATCAATGATCTCCTCGATGAGAAGATCCTCGATCACCTTACGTGTTGTCTTATAATTATTTTCAAAATACGTTCTTACGTGTCCCTCGGTCTTATTGATGCCGCGGATTATCTCCCACTGGCTTTCATGCAGTCCGTAATTACTGATAAATCTCTGATACTCGCCCTTTTTGTCGAATACCATGACCTTAAGCTCTACATTTTTATGTGAAAGATCCAGCAGATAATTCTTCAGCGCCTGATAGGAAATGTGTTCCTTATCACGGATAAGCGGAAGGTTTATGATGTCATTTTTATTGTATGAATTGTAAAATATCACATAATTAAAGTACTCGATGGCAGCTGTTCCGGATTCTCCGCCTGATACACTCTTCTCTTCAGCCGCTGCCTCCTCCAGCTTCATCTGACCGGCCGTCTCACTGCTGTCCTTGGCCTTTCTCGCACAGAAGCCGGTCGTCATATAACGGAAGCCCTCTGCAAGATCGCACTCATCCAGCTTCCACTCGATAAGCGAATGAATGGTAGTATTTCCGCAGCCGTCCCTGAAGAGCTTCTCAACCGGCTGTTTATCATCAAGAGTACAGTTCGGGATCAGGTTCTGCATAAGAAGCAGCATAAGAACAGACTTTCCACCGCCGTTGGCAAGATCATATATGGTATTTCTGCCATACATTCTCATGGAAAAATCATCATAATACTGTGTACCGAAATTATATTTTACGTTATTAACTCTGATCCTGTTTATCTCCGGCATTGCCTGCCCCTCCTGTAAGTGTATATATCTTACCCTTATATTCCTCGAAATAATTCTCCGCAAGTGCCCTGAATCTGTCGGTCGGATAATATCTGTCGCCGTTTTCCACGAAAAGCTTTTCATTTTCGAGGAAGTTAAATGTAAGCTTCACGAAACCGGTTCTTGAACCTCTGCTCGCTTTATTTCTCTCATTATCAGTTGAAAGTATCAGCGGAAGGCTGTCCCAGAGTATGCTGACTGCCTTGAAGCTTTCAGCATTTTCATCATCCTCGTCAAAAATGCCGTTTCCGCCGACAAGCTGCATCAGCCTCTCGGACACTTCATTTATCATATCCTCAGCTCTCACAAACTCCTGAGTCTGGTAGGTTGATGAATCCTTGTAGAAATGAAGCAGTGCGGTATAAATGATAAAATATACAAGATAAAGCTCCTTGTTCAATCTGAGGCCGATGATCCTCTTAAGCTCGTCATTTGTATAGCCGAATACCTTATTGCCATCCCCGGCGGTAAGATACAGCGCCTCATTATATTCATAAAGCCTGAGGCCAAGCTTCTTCAAAAGCTTTGTGACTATATCATAAAGCTCTCCGTTCGCATAAAATTCCTCATACATTTCGCGGCTGTCCTTACTTCTGGCAGAAATCTCCCTGCCGGTTATAAGCGCGCTGTATATATCAAGAGCCTTTTCAAGATTACGTTCGTCCATATTCCAATCCTTTATCTATATGATGACCAAGTGTCCTTTAATTATTCTTTTCCCTGCCTGTATGTATAAGCTTCAGCTGCCAATAAATATTTACTAAGCTAACTCTGTCGTAAATATCATGTTGGTTATCATTCTTCCGGCGTCGCCGTCCCTTATCACTATCTCTTCATTGTCAAAGCTTATTGAGAAGTTCATGTCAGAGTATTCACTCTTCTGGCTGTCCGTCATATTTTCAACAACCATTCCCTCAAGAACCGTCTCCTGCTTATCCAGCATCTTCTTCATGCTGTAGCTTTCCTTCTCTGCAAGATGCACGAGAAATGAATAAAAATCTCTGTTATCGTAAATCTCTTCGCCGAATTTAACCTCGAGAATAGCCACAAACTCTTTAAGAGTCAGCTTATTCCACCTCTTAAGTCTGTCGAGAAGCTCCGTAAAGAGCATTCCAAAGTTATGTCCTATCAGAATATCCAGCTTCTCATCCTCAAACTTAAATGACAGCTCAGCCACAGAGGTATCAACCTGCTCACCCTTAAGTCCGTCATCAGAGGTGCCCTTAAGCATATTGTCGATCAGCATCGGTGCAAAGCTTTTATGTATCTTCGGCATAAGGAAAGGCCTTACTATATAGCCCATATCCGCAGGTCTTCCGCCTCTTACTATCCTTCCGATAATATCTTCAAAATCGAAGGTCTGTCTGAGAGATCTGTACTTCGCACGATTTATCATTTCCTCGGAAAGCTTTGAAAGCTCAGCTGTCTCTGCGATCAGCTCGCTGTGATTGATGATAGCCTTCTTAAGCTCCGTCATAAGTTCATTTATCTCACTGAACCTCTTGCTGCTTCCGCCCTCGCTTCTGATCCTTGCGACTGCTTTGTCGGCAAGATTCTTGTTCTTCTCAAATGACTGCCTCTCCTCCTGGAACCATCTTGCCGTGCTGCTCATAAATTCATCGCACGCCGCAGAACCGGCTCTTACATCAGAAGCCATAAGACTTATGACCTCCTTACGCCTCTTCTTGAGACGCGAGACCTCATTGTTGATCCTCTTAACCACATCGATACCGCCGCGGAAATTTTCTGTCTTGATAAGCTTCTCAAGAAGCAGCTGGCTTGTACTGATGCGGCTCTCGTCACGAACCTCCTTGGTATCAAGATAGAACTCAATACCGTCCGCAGTGATATAATATACAACATTTCCGGATACGATATTGCTCTCGATAAGCCTTATCCTTGTAGTCTTCTTCTTTCTGCTCTCCGGATCATAAAATGAAAAGCTGAAGGCTTTTCCGTCATTATTTATCTTGTTAAAAATGTGTGCCGCAAGTTCTTTTGATTCTGTAAGCTCGACCGTCTCTGCTGTGATATCAAAATCTCTCTCAAGGAGCTTTATCATAAACTTCTCATAATCCTGATACTCTACCGGTCTGTCATTAAAATTATTCTCATCTATAAAGAATCTCAGGACAGCCAGAGTGATGTAGCCCATGTCAAGATCTGCGAACTTTCCCTCTTTGTACTGGGAAAGTGTTCCCTGGCACAGAACAAAGAACGGATAATACTTTTTAAGATTAAGCATTCTCTCTGCATGGTCGCTTACTATTTCATTTATCAGAACGTGCTGCTCTGCCATCTGTGATGCTCCTTAAACTGTCCTAAAGGTTATTCCGGATCCATTTAATCAGAATCCGTCTCAATATTTAATAATATCACAAAAACACAAAATCTTGTAGTTTTTTCTTTAAGATATCTTTTAAATATATGCTTTTAGCATCAAAAAAGGCGGTCAATGATGACCGCCTTCTCTAAAAAGATATATTTCTAATTAAGCTCTGTTAGCTGAACCGAATACAGCAACACGATCCTTAACTTCTTCTCTGATAGCTGCTGCACCAGGTGCAAGAAGCTTACGTGGATCATATCCCTTACCTTCAAGGTCCTTACCTGCTTCGATGTACTTTCTTGTAGCATCTGCGAATACGAGCTGAAGCTCTGTATTTACATTAACCTTAGCAACGCCCATAGAGATTGCCTTCTGGATCTGCTCATCAGGAATTCCTGAACCACCGTGAAGAACGAGTGGTGTATTTCCTGTAACAGCCTTAATGCTCTCAAGTACCTGGAACTGAAGACCAGCCCAGTTTGCAGGATACTTACCATGGATGTTTCCGATACCACATGCAAGCATTGTTACGCCAAGGCTGTTAACCTGCTTACACTCTTCTGGATCTGCACACTCACCTGTAGAAACAACACCGTCTTCCTCACCGCCGATGCCGCCAACTTCTGCCTCAAGAGAGATACCCTTTTCCTTGCAGATAGCAACAAGCTCTTTAGTCTTTGCAATGTTCTCCTCAAGTGGAAGTGAAGAACCATCAAACATGATTGATGAGAAACCAGCTTCGATACAAGCCTTAGCTGCTTCATAGTTACCATGATCAAGGTGAAGTGCTACAGGAACTGTAATACCAAGTGATTCGATCATAGCCTTAACCATAGCAACAACAGTCTTGTAACCTGTCATATACTTTGCAGCACCCATAGATACACCAAGGATAACCGGGCTCTTGAGCTCTTCGCACTCAAGAAGGATTTCCTTAGTCCACTCAAGGTTATTGATATTGAACTGTGCAACAGCATAACCACCGGCAACTGCGTCATTAAGCATCTTTTCAGCTGAAACTAACATTAAATTATACCTCCGTTGAAATATATGTTTGTGAACTCCTGCATAAGAGATGTGTCAATGAACACTATCCGTACGCCTGCAAAATATGACTTGCCACCGATCCGGTGCCTAAGCTTCAGGGACTCTCCACAGCCGCGTCATATCCACATAAAAAGGAGTTCTATTTAACTAATCGCCAACATTATATAACATGGGCCTGATTTAAACAAGCATTATTTTTCGTAGTAGATCGGCACGTTCTTCGTCTCATCCGAGATATCCCAGAGATCTACTACAGTTCCGTTGGCAAAAACCCTGTAGTAGAGCACCGTTGCGGTACGTCCTTCATTATCCTTATCATACATCACTTCATAAATATGCACGTTATAGAAATGACCGTCGATTTCATTATAATCCTCTGTCACATCATATTTATCGGTCTTTCTGCTGATCATATTCTTCGATATTGCATACTTGCTGCAATCCTCGGCTATAATGTCTCCCGGAGTGACTCCTTCATTTCCTGAAAGTGCATTCGGGATCTTTGTAGAGAAGTAGCATACTGACCAGTATTTCTTACCATCGATCTCCTTAAGCTCCATGACAGCATACATTGGCTTCTTCTCATTCAAGCCTCTGCCCTTTATGTCCATCAGATATTTCACATAATAATATCTGCCGTCATGCTTTACAGATTCAATGCTCTTAAGCTTTATAGTCAGTCTGTTTCCGTCAACATTTCCGGTTGTAAGGTAGTATCTGTCATTATCCTTGTAATATCCGTAGACTGCACCGTTTTCATCATTTGCCGCTGTTATAAGCTTTTCCATATCATTTTCCGGCAGATTGAAAATGTTTTCCGCTACCCACTCAACCGAGTTTTCATCAATCGAATAATATGTATCCCTAAGTACCGCTGCTCTGGCTCTTGGATCAAGAGGCGCGCCGTTTTTAACAGAATACTCCAGCGGAATCTCTCCCTGATAAACCGATCTCTTATCATCTCCGCAGCATATTTCCGTGACTATCGACCGAAGGATATCCACGCTGCACTTTGTAGATTTTCTTGAATCATAAGTCATCTCGCCGGAATCCATCGAATCATAAGCCCAGGCATAGGTGTAGCTTAAAACACTTGTAAGCTGAGGTGCCATCGGAAGCTCTGTTGGCGCGATGGTCTTGCCCTTCGGCATCTCGCTCCACACCAGATTCTTTGCATCCGTTTTATGCCTGTGAATGATAATGGCAGTGATACCGCCGCCAATCGCAAGAATGATAAGCACTAAAATGATGATAAGCTGCTTCTTCGAAAGCTTTTTCTTACCTCCGGTATATGGTCCGACTTCTGTGCTCTTTCCCTGATCATACGGTACAACCGCTGTGCCGGTCTTAAGCTTCTCAGTCTCATATACTGCCGGTTCTGCAAAATCCTTATCACCGGTCACTGCAACTGAAAGTTCTCCAGAAACCGCAGGAACATTTTCTGCTGTTTTCTCTGCTGTTTTCTCTGCCGTATCATCCTGCTCCGAAGATTCATTCTTTTCTTCTGCCGAAGCATTTGCCTGCTCTGCGGATTCGTTTTTTACTTCTGACGAAGCCTTTGATGACTCCGCTGCA
>ONVE01000107.1 GCA_900321215.1 uncultured Eubacterium sp.
AGACCTGTGTTTTGATTCCTGAAGTTTTCAGCTTACATATACTGCTTTTTATATCTCGGTATGACGATCAGTGCAGTGACAATAGCCATTACAGCTACGGAAACGTTACTTACCATCATTACGATACCAACGCTTTTTTCTCCATAGGAGGTAAAATGCTGGAGGAACCAGAATACAGGTATTCTGAATACAAATATTCTGCTGACATTCAGTACCATGGTCAGTCTGGTCTTTCCGAGTCCGTAGAGCATGGCCATTACGGCTGCAAAGACGCCGAGAGGAACTCCGCCGACTGCCTCGAATTTGTATACTGAAATGATCAGCTTCTGGAACTCCGGATCGCCGCCGTCAAAAAGGTGACTGAAGAAGTTCAGGTTCAGCACAGTTATTCCGCAGATAAAGGTACTCATGATAACATTTACGAGTACGGTACTGTAGAAGGCGGAAAGAACTCTTTTATAATTCTTTGCACCGAAATTCTGACTGATTATGGCAGAGGTTCCGTCCTGAAAACCGTTCTGCGGGTTTGTGGTTATGCCGCCGAGGTTGTTTGAAACGCCCATAGCGCCTACCATCAACGGACCGTAAACATTACACATTGAATTTACTACGGTTTTTCCTGAAGCAAAAAGCATTTTCTCCATAATGATCGGGATGGAAGTCTTGATCATCGGGAGATTAACATCCTTCGATACAGTGATACATTTTTTTGAAAATCCAAAAGCATTATCTCCGGCAATACTGTTCTTTATCGCAAAAGCAAAAAGTATAAGCTGCGATATAAGAGATGCTGCAGCTATCATTTCCAGACCGCATTTGAAAACATATACAAATATAGCTGTAAGTGAAAGCTTGGATACTATAACTGACAGATTCAGGTAAAGGATTCTCTTGGAATAACCTCTTGCACGTTCAACAGCAATATAAATATTGTTAAGGAAGGTGAAGACCATAACGATAAGCTGGATTCGGAAGTAAGATACGCCTTCGGTTATAAGTTCTGCAGGCGTTCCGGCAAGCTTAAGGAAAAGTCCGGCAAATGGGAAGATCACAACGAGGAGGAGAAGTCCGATGACCAGGCAGAGAGTGTAAATACTGCTGATACGCTTCTTAACCATCATGAAGTCTCCCTCACCATAGGCTCTGCTTATCTGTATGCCGGCTCCGGTTGCGAGACCGCCGCCGATTGCAGAGAGAAGGAAGTTGATCTGTGTGAGATAGGCCACTGCCGAAACAGAAGTCGGACTTATGTGGGAGGCCATCATTGTATCAAGGATCGCAAAGAGCTGGTTAAGACTCTGGAAGAGTGCCAGCGGGATGCCGATATAAAGAACAACACGGAGCATAGAGCCTTTAAGAATCTTTTCTCTGTAATAAATGTCCTTTTCAGTCAAATCAGCGTGGACAGTTTCCTGCCCACGCTGATCATCATCATTTTTTTTAATTTGTTGAAACTCATTATTCATAAAAAATATATGAAATCTAAGCTACATCAATACTTTGGAATCATGCTGGTGTACTGGAAATATTCCTCCTTTCCGGAACCGTCCGCTTTAGTTACGGTTACAGTTGTATCCGGAAATTTGTTCTTTTCCCTTTCGCTACATTTTTTCAGCTTGACCTTATATAGGTTATGCATCATTTCGTCAACAAATTCCTGCGCAGCATCTTTTGAATTCTTTGAATCAATAAGCATTGAAGTACTGGTAGATTTGCAAAGAAAACGTGTATACCCCATAATACCACCCCTTATACATCTCTTTATTTTCGCCGATCTGCAAATCAACTAAAAAACTTTTAAAAATTCCTTAAAGTTTTTAGATGTATATAATATAAACGGAAAATGGGGTAAAATCAATATGTTTTTTTAAAGTACAACTCCATCCTTGAAGATAGAGATCTCTCTGAAGCCTCTTTCCTCGGTTTTTGTCTTCTTGCCGCTGGCAATTTCCATAACAAAATCAAGGAGTCTGTCGCCTGCAACATCAAGAGATTCGCCTTCTGCAACTGTTCCTGCGTTGAAATCTATCCATCCGCCCTTCTTCTCATAGAGAGGAGTGTTGGTAGAGATCTTAACGGTTGGAGCAGGAGCACCGAAAGGAGTTCCTCTTCCTGTGGTGAAGAGAATAAGGTGAGCGCCGGCAGCAGTAAGATCGGTTGCACTTACAAGATCATTTCCAGGACCTGACAGAAGAGTAAGACCCTTCTTCTTAACCTGAGATCCGTATGTCAGAACATCTACTACCTGTGCGGAACCGCCCTTCTGAACACATCCGCAGGATTTATCTTCAAGAGTTGTGATACCGCCGGCCTTATTTCCAGGACTTGGATTTTCGTAAACAACCTGTCCGTGTGATACGAAATAGTCCTTGAAATTGTTGACCATATCGACAGCATCGTTAAATACTGACTCATCGGCACATCTGTCGAAGAGTATTGACTCGGCTCCGAACATTTCCGGAACCTCTGTAAGTATAGTTGAACCACCGAGAGCAATAAGTCTGTCTGAAAATCTTCCGACTGTTGGGTTTGCTGTGATGCCGGATAAACCATCCGAACCACCGCATTTCATACCGACTATAAGCTCGCTTGCTGGAATTTCTTCTCTCTTAAATGAACCTGCGTAATCAGCAAGCTCCTTAAGGATTTTGCTTCCTTCTTCAATCTCATCGCTGACATTCTGGCAGATAAGGAATTTGACTCTGTCATTATCCCACTCGCCGAGAGCTTCCTGGAACTGCGACATTGTGAGGTTCTCACAGCCGAGTCCGAGAACAAGAACAGCTCCTGCATTTGGATGTTTAACCAATGCTGTAAGAAGCTTTTTGGTCTGCTCATGGTCGCCGCCGAGCTGGCTGCAGCCAAAAGGATGAGGGAAGGTATAAAGACCATCTATAGTGCCGCTTACCAGAGACTGATTCTCTCTGACAAGCTGAGCTGCAATGGAATTGACGCATCCAACGGTAGGAATGATCCAGATTTCATTTCTGATACCTACCTTGCCGTCTTTTCTTCTGAAGCCCATAAAGCTTCTGTCCTTAACCTCCGGAAGAGGGAAGGTTTTATGATCGTAGCTATAGCTTCCGCCCTCTTTGAGGTTGGTGTGGGCGTTATGGGTATGAACCCAGCTTCCTGAAGTTATAGGGGCAGACGCTTTGGCGATTACATTTCCATACTTAACGATATCTCCGTCCTGCGGGATATCACAGAGGGCAATCTTATGGCCTCTCGGGACCGGCTCCTCTGAAGTAACGGAAAATTCATCTGTAGTTATTGTTTCGCCTTTGGCGATATCCTGAAGAGCAACTGCAACGTTGTCTCTTGGACTGATACGGATAAGTTTCATAAAGAAATGACCCTTTCTTATTTCTGAATCTCTTTCATTGCTTCATACATGCCCTTCTCATGGATAAGAGCAAGATAACCTGCTACAGCATCCTCGAAGCCTTCAAGAGAAGAAAGTGAGTTATCCCACATCTTTTCGTTATTGACTACTGCCTTTGTGATAGCTGCGTCATCATCATCCTTGTGATCGTAGAAGAAATCAAGTACCCACTGATCATCATGAATCTCGTAAGTATTGTCGCCTCTCTTAGCGATGAGACAGTGCTCACCCTGCTCAACTCCTCTGTGATAGAAATCGATATAAGCTGCAAATGAGAAAGTAAGGCACTTTGCGAGTGCACCGTTATTACGCTTTGCAAACTCAAGAAGAGAAGGCATACATCTTGCTTTCCACTTAGATGTAGAGTTAAGTGAGATAGAAAGCAGCTGATGATCAACAAAAGGATTTGCGAATCTTTCTGTTACATCTGAAGCAAACTGCATGAGGTTATCCTTTGGAAGATCCAGTGTAGGAATTACCTCGTCGTAAATAGTCTTGTTCATGAAACCATGGATTACTTCATCCTTCATGCAGTCACGCACGATATCCTTGCCTGCAAGATATGCAGCCATGATAAATGAAGTATGTGCACCGTTAAGGATACGAACCTTACGCTGCTTATAAGGTGTTACATCATCGACAACTATGATAGGAAGTCCGGCCTTCTCGAAAGGAAGCTCTCTCTTGATAGAGTCAGGTCCTTCGATAACCCAGAAGCCAAATACTTCACCGGTATCGATAAGGTTGTCCTTGTAGCCGAGTTCTTCGCAGATAGCGTCAACTTCATTTCTTGGGTAACCAGGAACGATACGGTCAACAAGAGTAGAGCAGAAAATGTTTTCTGAATCAACCCAGAGTCTGAAATCGCTGCCAAGCTGCCACTGGTCTATATACTGGTGAACGCACTTTCTAAGCTCGTCACCGTTATGGTCTATAAGCTCGCAGGAAAGGATTATGAATCCAGGAAGCTTATTCTGATATCTTCTGTAAAGAAATGCTGTAAGCTTAGCCGGGAAGCTTGCTGGTGGAGCATCATCCTTCTGGCATGATGGATCATAAGTGATACCTGCTTCTGTTGTATTCGAAACTATAAATCTGAGTGACTTGTTTGAAGCACATTCCATAAGTGATTCGTAATTCTCATATGGATTAAGGCATCTTGAAATGGTTGAGATAACACGCTTCTTGTTTACCTTCTGGCCATTCTCTGAACCGCGGAGGAAGAGTGTGTAAAGACCTTCCTGCTCATTTATTACAGATGCCATACCGCCTCCGATAGGCTGTGTGATAACGACCTTGCCGTTAAAGCCGGTCTTTTCATTCATTACATCAAAGAAATAATCTACGAATGCTCTGAGGAAATTTCCCTCTCCGAACTGGAGAACCTTTTCAGGAGCATCCTTTAAAATGTATCCGTCATAATTTACCTTTTCAAGGGTAGCATAATTCAATTTGTCCATAAGAAACCTCTCTTAATCTTATTTATATCAGTCAATATTGAAATATCTCACTGCGTTGTTGTAGCTGATTCCTTCAACTATCTTCTTGAGTGATGATTCGTTTGCAGGATATTCACCGTCTTCAACCCACTGTCCGATAAGGTTGCACATAATACGACGGAAATAGTCATGCCTTGTGTATGAAAGGAATGAACGTGAGTCTGTAAGCATTCCTACGAAGTTGCCAAGAAGTCCTAAGTTTGCAAGTGAACGCATCTGCTCTTCCATACCGTCTCTTGTATCAAGGAACCACCATGCTGCACCCATCTGGATCTTAGATGGTACTTCTGCAGACTGGAATGCTCCCATACATGTACCGATCACGTTGAAGTCATTGTGATCAAGTGAGAAGATGATAGTCTTTGGAAGCTCTTCTGACTTATCAAGCTCAGAAAGGAGCATTGCAAGCTGATCACCGCAGCTGCTCTTTGCTATCATATCAAAGCCTGTATCAGGTCCCTCAAGACCGAACATTCTCTGATTTACGTTACGGGTGCATGAGTAGTGAATCTCCATAACGATATTTTCCTTGTGATACTTGCGAGCAAGGTGAAGAAGAATGGTCGTCTGGTATTTCTCGACCTCTTCAGCTGAGAGGGTTTCACCACGAAGGGATTTTGCGAAGATTTCATTTGCTTCTTCGATGCTGCAAAGCTTAAATGGAACAAAATCAATTCCGTGGTCAGACGCACGGCAGCCGTGCTTCTTGAAGTAATCAATTCTTTCATCAAGTGCTGCCATTACGTCCTCAGCGGAATCCAGGCTGTCCTTTCCTACTGAGTGAGCAAGGCTTATAATGTATTCCTTGAAGCCTGCCTTGCTGATGTTGATTGCCTTATCTGGTCTGAAGGAAGGGCAAACCATAAAATCGATGTCAGGATCTGCAGCTATCTTTTCGTGCCACTCGAGTGTATCTACCGGATCGTCTGTTGTACCGATGTATTTTACATTGGACTGCCTGATGATACCCCTTACCGAAAGAGAGGGATCGGTAAGAAGCATTTCGTTTGCTTTGTCCCATATAGCTTTTGCATTCTCTGCTGTAAGAGGTTCGTTGATACCGAAATACTTCTTAAGCTCGAGATTGCACCAGTGATACATCGGGTTTCCGATGGCCATTTCAAGGGCCTCTGCAAACCTGACAAATTTATCATAAGGATCGGCACCACCGGTAACCTGATCCTCAGGAACTGCGTTAGAGCGCATTACACGCCATTTATAATGATCTCCGAAATAGCTGCCGTCGTCATTTCTTCCGCCGAGCCAAACCTCAGCAAGATTGTTGTAACGTCTGTCCTCATAGATCTCCTTTGGAGAGATGTGACAGTGGTAGTCTACAAGCGGCATCTTCTCTGCATAGTTATGAAAAAGCTTCTTAGCTGTTTCATTCTTTAACATAAAGTCTTCATTCATGAATGAATTCATTGTAATTGGACCTCCCTTAGGTTTTTTCTCATACTAAATTAATATGCTTACAGTGTAAGCGCTTACATTATTTTTAACACGAGCGGTGTATATTGTCAAGAAGTAAGTTTGCAAAAATGTATAAAAATATATTAATTTTTTTTCGATGTGATCGAAGGGGGATTTTCGTAAAAATAAAATGTCCTGTTGACAAATCGGCCGGAAATGGCATATTTAAAATATATAAAAGGCGTTCCGGGATGAAAGAAGAGGGCGGGAGAAGAAGTGTAAAAAGCGGATTTCTTTCATTATAAGGGAAGCTTTTGTAAAAGGGTTACAATTTACATTCTGCTTACAGATATAGGAGAAGAATTATGAAAGTATTTACAGAATTTGATGCTGATTCTGATGAAATGATTAAAAAGTACGGTATCAGAAAATATGATGAGAACCAGTATATCCTTTCGGGAGAAGATATCTCTGTTGAAGACGTTAAGTTTTCCGGAGCAAGAGGAGCGTCAGAGATGCATGAGGACGGAAAGCCTTATCATACCTTCCGTACCTTTACGCTTATGGTGGATGGAAAAAATATAAGATTTAAAAACTGCGAATTTGAGAACACTATCGGATCCGGATCAGAGTTCGGACAGGCGATAGCTCTCTATCTTGACGGAGACGATATAATCCTTGAGGACTGTGTGATAAAAGGTTATCAGGATTCACTCTTTTTAGCGCCGCTTCCGCCTAAGGAATATGAGAAGGACGGCTTCCTCGGACCGGGGCAGTTTACTCCGAGAAAAATGAGAAGCTTCATATTTAATAGATGTCGTATAGAGGGTAGTGTCGACTTTATCTTCGGAGGGGCAAAAGCGCTTTTTAAGGACTGTGAATTTGTGAGTGTGGAAAAGGGCTGGATATTTGCACCCTGCACGCCAGAAGGAAGCGAGGAAGGCTTCGTTGCGGAGAACTGCAGATTTACGCATACGGAAAGCGTTCCGGAGGGCAGCTGCCATATCGGAAGACCGTGGAGAGAGTTTGCAAAGATCAAGCTTATAAACTGTTATCTGGGTGATCATATCGCTTCTGCCGGCTGGGATGACTGGGGCAAAGAAAAAGCACACGAAACCGTGTGCTTTGAAGAAATTGGTTCATATGGTCCGGGTGCCGACCCGGCAGGAAGACCTTCGTGGGTAAAGGTCAGGTCTTGTTAAATTCGGTTGGCAAAGATCAGGTCTTGTTGAATTCATTTAAGATATACTTTTCGAGTACGGTCTTTCTGTATTCTCTTGGAGGCATGTTATATACCTTCTTGAATATATCTTTAAAATGATTGCTGTCGCCGAAGCCGGAGTTCATCGCGATCTCAGTGATGCTGTGGCTGGTTGACAACAGCTCATTTACCGCATGGGCAAGACGCACGTCTGTAAGATATTCCTTCATTCCGGTACCGGTGGTCTGGCGGAACTTCTTGCTGAAATAGCTCGGGCTGAAGCCTGCATATTCAGCGAGTGCCGAAAGAGTCAGCGGCTGGTTGTAGTTTTCATTTATATATCTTACAGTCTCAAGTATCTTATCAACCTTCTTCTCGGCATCGGATTCGGTACGGAATATGCAGTATCTGTTGCAGTAGAGCAGCAGCTGGCGGAGAAGAAGCTTCATTATAGAGCTTGTAAGCGAATCGTTGGCATTTTCCTCTGCGATCATTGAATCGATGATACCATTTATGCTGTCCCTGTAGATCTTTGGAACCTGCATAAGAATAGGTGTAAGGAAAACCTCCTCGAGGAAATCCATGAAAGGCTTACCGGCATCATAGAGCTCTTCTTTATTGAAATATATATTTACCCTTGTACACTGTGCAAGGTAGTTGGCGAAATGATTGGAGCCTGCAGGGATGACCATGAAGTCGCCGCTCTGCAGCGTGAAAAACTGATTATCCACGCAGAGCCTGACCTTGCCGTGACGCAGATAATACAGCTCATAATAGTTGTGCGAATGATCAGTCATCATCTGAAATTCCGATCCTCTGATCGCACTGTTGATATATATTCTGTCTATAGCTTTGTCTGATATTCTCATAAAAACTCCTGTAAAAATGCGAATTATTGTCTATCTTTATATAGAATAACATATATATGACAAAAAAACAGTATTTTTTTTATCAAAATAGCTAAAAAGATGTAGAAAAAAACGGAGAAAATGTGTATTTTTAATGTACAAGTAATGAAAACGCTTACATTTATGCTTGGCGGATTAAGAGAGGGGATGCCGGGGATTTATGGTAGGCACAAGAAAAATGTAAAAGTTTTAGGAGGAATACTCAATGAAGAAAAAATTCTTACGTACAGCAGTAGCTACACTGCTTGTAGGAAGTATGGCTTTAACAGGTTGTGGAAAAGATGATGATTCTACAACAGCAGCACCAAAGACAGAAGCACCAAAGACAGAGGCAGCTACAACAGAAGCAGCTACAAACGGCGGAGATACTTCTGCAGCAACAGAGGCACCTACAGAAGCTCCTGCAGCAAGCTATGAAGAGTGTACACTTACATTCGACTGGTGGGGCGGTGACTCAAGACATGAAGCTACACAGGCAGCTGTAGACGCATTCATGGCTAAGTATCCTGGTATCAAGGTTGAAGTTAACTTTGGTGCTTGGAGTGATTGGGAGACAGCTAAGGCAGCTGAGTACCTTTCAGGCAACAATCCTGATATCCAGCAGACAAACTTCGACTGGATTGGAAAGTACGATGCAGACGGAACAACATATCTTGATCTTAACACAGTAGCTGATGTTCTTGACCTTTCTCAGTACTCAGCAGACGTTCTCAGCAAGACAGTTGATTCAAAGGGTGGACTTGCAGGTATCCCTGTATCACTCACAGGACGTACATTCTACTGGAACAAGGCAACATTTGAGCAGGCTGGAATTTCAACACCTACAACACTTGATGAGCTTATCGCAGCAGGTGCTACATTTAAGGAGAAGCTTGGTGATGACTACTATCCACTTGTAATCGGTGAGTACGATAGAGCAATCCTTATGACATATTACATGCAGGCTAAGACAGGTGAGCCAATCATCAACGAGGAAGGCAAATTCACATTAACAGAGGATCAGGTTAAGGAAGGTCTTGCATGGATCAAGTCTCTTGAAGATGCACACGTAATTCCTACAATCGCTTACATCCTTGGTGAGGGTGCAGATTCTATGGATAAGTCACAGAGATTCATCGCTGGTCAGTATGCAGGTATCTTCGAGTGGGATTCATCTCCAAAGAAGTACATCTCAGCACTTGGCGACAATGGTTCAAACCTTGTAGTTGGTAACGTATTCCCAGAACTTAAGTCTTACACAAAGGTTTCACTTATGTTCTCTATCAGCGCTAACTCAAAGCATCCTCATGAGGCTGCTATGCTCCTTAACTACATGCTCAACGATCCAGAAGGTATCGCTATCATGAAGACAGAGCGTGGTATCCCAGAGTCAGCAATCGCTTACAACACACTTAAGGATGCTGGTAGTCTTGATGCAGTTTCAGCAGAAGCACATGAAGCAGTTATGAACTCAGCTCCACTTTACTGGAATCCTAAGTTTGATGATTCATCACTTAAGGGTGGTTCAGCAGCTTACACAACAGTATTCCAGCAGTTCTCATACGGTATGGATGCAGGCGGATCAAGCTACTCACTTGATGACGCAGCTAAGGAACTTTACAACGCATTCATCGCTGTAGCTCCTGCTAAGTAATTTTTTCAAAACAGCAATAATTAAAACCTCATTAAAGTAGCCTGTTGTATAAGCCTGCAGCTTAATGTTCTTATATAACAGGCTATAATAAAAAGTAAGACAAAATCGGGAGATAGAGGTATGAGTAAATTTAAAAAATTTAGAAAAAGGAATGTGGGATTTCTGTATATTATTCCATGGTTAATCGGATTTCTCGTATTCAAATTATATCCGTTCTTATCTTCGCTTTACTACAGCTTTACCGATTACAATCTGTTCAAGGGAAAGTCAGACGGCTTTACCTTACAGAACTACAAAGATGTATTTAATGTTCCATTAGAGAAAAGAGCACTCATAACAACATTTAAGTATGCTTTTATGACAGTACCTCTTAAGCTGGTATTTGCTCTTTTCATAGCTTATATCCTTAATTATAAGTTAAAGGGAGTTAACTTATACCGTACAGCATACTACATTCCATCAATCCTTGGTGGTTCTGTAGCTATCGCAGTTCTTTGGAAGGCTCTCTTCAGTGATAACGGACTTATCAGAAGCGGTTTTAAAGCGATAGGTGTGGATGCTCCACACTTCATGTCAGATCCAAAGTGGGCACTGCTCATGATCTCCATACTCCGTGTATGGCAGTTCGGATCTGCAATGGTTATTTTCCTGGCGGCATTGAAGGGTGTTCCAACGGAATTATACGAAGCGGCATCTATTGACGGTGCGAGCAAGTCAAGACAGTTCTTCAGCATTACACTTCCGCTTATTACACCGGTTGTATTCTACAATCTGGTTACACAGCTTGTACAGGCATTCCAGGAATTCAACGGACCTTACATTATTACAAGAGGTGGCCCTCTTGGATCAACAACACTTATGTCACTTCTCATTTACAACAATGCGTTTACTTCATACAACATGGGTAAGGCAAGTGCTCAGGCTTGGGTACTCTTCATTATCCTTCTTGTATTTACACTTATCGCATTTGCAAGCCAGAAGTACTGGGTATACTATTCTGATGATGAAGGAGGTAAATAAATATGCCAATAGTTAGTATTGATAACGAAGATGATAAGAATACTACCGGCAGTACAACTTCATTACAGGGAACAGGTGCCACAGAGAAGGTTGTAATTAAGAGATCTTCTTCAGCTCAGCTGAGAGCAGCTAACAAGAAGCTCCAGAGAAGGAGAAGAACAAGCACGATCATACGTTATACAGTACTTACCGTTGTAGGTCTCATAATGATATATCCGCTTGTATGGATGGTTGGTGCCACATTTAAGGAAAACAGTGAGATATTCACTTCTATGAATCCGATTCCATTAAAGGCAACCTTTAATGGTTATAAGAATGCGATAAAGAGCTATGGTGGAAATATCAATATCTGGAAAGCTATGCTTAATACATATTCATATGTTGTTCCTGAAGTAATCCTTACAGTTATTTCTTCAGTTCTTACAGCATATGGCTTTGCAAGATTTAAGTTTATAGGTCATAAAGTTCTTTTCGCTTTTATGATGGCAATGCTTTTCCTTCCACAGGTTGTACTTAACATTCCTCAGTACATGCTCTTCAATAAGTTCGGATGGGTTGGTTCAAACCTTTACCTTCCGCTTATTGTTCCTACAGCATTTGCTGTTGAATCATATTTCATATTTATGCTTATTCAGTTCCTGAGAGGTGTACCAAAGGAAATGGAAGAAGCTGCTCAGATCGACGGATGTAACTCTATTAAGACACTTATTAAGATCATCATCCCTATGATCCTTCCAG
This sequence comes from uncultured Eubacterium sp., assembly GCA_900321215.1. Lineage (GTDB taxonomy): Bacteria > Bacillota > Clostridia > Lachnospirales > Lachnospiraceae > Eubacterium_Q. The sequence goes on from ONVE01000107.1 coordinate 11,798, forward strand.
CTATTGTATCCTGCGCACTTTTCAAGTTCATGTGGACATCAAATGATTTCATTGGTCCACTCCTTTATGTAAATACTCCAGCTAAATATCCGGCTACGATCTTCGTTAAGCTGTCTATGGATAGTGATGCGGGATTTGATTGGAACCGAGTTCTTGCAACATCACTCATTTCAATCTTACCAAATATCATCATATTCTTCGCAGCTCAGAACCAGTTCGTTGAAGGTGTTTCAGCAGGTGGTGTTAAGGGTTAATAATAATCCTATAATTTTAAATTCTGATTAAATAAGAGGTGGCAGTATGTTGAGAGCGATATTTAGTCCTGATAATCCTGTTTGGAGATTTTTCATCCTGGTAGGAAGAATATGGTGGCTGAATATCCTATGGCTTGTATGTTCACTCCCTATAGTGACCATAGGAGCCTCAACTACTGCCCTTATTTATAGCTGTATGAAGCTTAGGAAGGACGAAGGTTATCCAACGAACAACTTCTTTAAGTCTTTCAAGGAAAACTTTCGTCAGTCCACAGCTTTATGGCTGATCTATCTTGTGGTTGGAGCTGTCATCGGAGCAGGTCTTATCTTCTGGAATTACAGTACGATTCCGGGATCGAAGATTGCCTGGGCGATACTGCTTGCGATCGGAATTCTTTATTTTATATCATTAATGTATGTTTTCGCCATACAGTCCAAATTTGTAAATACTATCAAAGATACGATCCGTTATTCAATCTTCATAGCCTTTGCTAATTTCAAGAATACACTTATGATATTCCTTGTTCTGGCCGGACTTATCCTTGCAAATATTTTTACAGTTTTTCTCGTTAATTTTCTAACAATTAATATTGGATTTGCCATCGTTATCTATTGGATATCATTCCATTATCAGATCGTTTTTGACAGATATATTCCGGAACAGGAACATGAAGAATCTTATCTCGACAAGCTCGAGAGAGAAGGTACACAGGAAAAAAAGAAAAGAAGATAACGAAGAGGAGTAATGACGATGCAGATCGGACTTAGATTACATGACGCAAAGAAGCTTCCGCTTCCGGAGTGTCTTAAAACAGTTAAAGAGCAGGGCTTTGCCTGCACACATATAGCACTGTCCAAGCTTGACGGACAGACGGCTGATCCGGCAGCACTTACACCGGGTTATGCTATGTATCTTAAACATGAATTCGAAAGATCAGGACTTGATATAGCAGTCCTTGGAAATTATCTGAATCTCGCTCATCCGGACAAGGATAAGCTTAAGGAGATACAGAATAAATATATGGCACATATAAGATTCGCTTCGATACTCGGCTGCAGTGTAGTCGGTACAGAGACCGGAGCGCCGAATCCAACCTACAGCTATGACAAGGAAGCAAATCATAGCAAAGAGGCTCTGGAGATCTTCATAGAGAATCTTAAGCCAGTCGTTGAATATGCAGAGAAAATGGGTGTTATCCTTGCGATAGAACCTGTATATAAACATATAGTTTATAATCCTGAGAGAGCAAGAATCGTTCTTGACAGGATAGCTTCACCGAATCTTCAGATCATCTTCGATGCGGTAAATCTGTTGCATCCGGATAACCTTTCAAGAAGGGACGAAGTGATCAAAGAGGCGATCAGCCTTCTCGGACCTGATATAGCAATAATCCACCTTAAGGATTATATCTTAAAGGATGGAGAGATGGTTAGCGTGGGATGCGGTCTGGGAGAAATGTCTTATGACGATATCATAAGATTTGCAGTAAAGAGCAAACCATATATTCAGGCAACACTCGAGAATACTTTCCCTGAAAATGCAGTACAGTGCAGAGAATTCATTCAGGGTATTGAACAACAGATCAAAGCAGAGGTATAGATGATGGATAACAAGACAAATGAAAAGATAAGAGCATATTTTGAATATCTTCTTGATAATTCCACAGCTGCAGCTCCTATGTGGAACAAGGAGAGAATACTTTACGGAGTTCCAAACAAGTGGAACTACATCGACGGCTGTATGATCACAGCTGTTCTCGCACTTTATGAGATGACAGGCGAGGAGAGATATTTTCAGTTTGCAAAGGATTTTGTAGACTTTTTTGTTAAGGAAGACGGACATATCGAAACCTATAATGTCAAGGAGCATAACATTGATAATGTAAATGCTGCAAGAAACCTGTTCTATATCTATGATAAGACAGGCGATGAGAAGTATAAGACAGCCATTACTCAGGTAAGAAGCCAGCTTGATACAATGCCTCGTACCAAGGAGGGCAATTTCTGGCACAAGAATATCTATCCATGGCAGGTATGGCTTGACGGACTTTACATGGCACAGCCTTTCTATATGCAGTATGAGACAAGATTCAATCATATGGAGAACTGTCTTGACAGCATACACCAGTTTGAAAATGTAGTCAGACTCATGAAGGATCCTAAGACAGGTCTGTACTATCATGGCTACGATGAAAGCAGGGAAATGTACTGGGCAGATAAGGAAACAGGCTGCAGCCCGAATTTCTGGGTACGCGCTCTCGGCTGGTTCTGTATGGCACTGGTTGATACAGCAAGCGTTATTGATGAAAGCCTGTATTATGAGTTCAGATTCCTTACGAAAACATTAGAGGAACTCGTGGATGCTCTTCAGCCATATCAGGATAAGAGCGGAATGTTCTGGCAGGTAGTTGACAGAGCGGATGCAGAGGGCAACTATCTGGAGACCTCAGGAACAGCTCTTATTGCCTGTGCAATACTTAAGGGCGTAAGACTCGGATATCTTCCGAAGAAGTATGAAAAGATCGGTCTGGATGCATTTAACGGCATCGTAGACAAATACCTGACAATAGATGATGATGGAAATCTTAATCTCGGCGGGATCTGTCTTGTAGCAGGTCTTGGAGGACCTACAAAGAGAGACGGATCGCTTGAATATTATTTCAGCGAGCCTGTTGTCAGCAATGAGGCCAAGGGTGTAGCACCATTTTTACTTGCATATACTGAGGTCTTAAGGAGAGGGCAGTAGAAAATGAAGTTTAGTATTGTAGGGATCTTTAAGCGTAGTATTACGATAGAGATCGAAAATGAAAAACCATATAATCTTGACGTACCTTATACGGTACTCGTAAACGGTGAGGCAGTTAAAACATCAAAGCTTAATGTTACTACAGTTAACGGCCTCCTTCCGGGAACAGAATATGAGATCGCAGTCGAGCAGGACGGCGTTACAGAAAAGACAGTATTTACAACACTTGAGGAGACATTTCTTCTTGACGTTCGTGCTTACGGTGCGGTTGGAGACGGTAAGACAAATGATACAGCAAAGCTTCAGGCAGCTATAACAACCTGCCCGGCTGGCGGAACTGTTCATTTTACCAAGGGCATATATTACAGCGGACCGCTTTTCCTTAAAAGCAACATCACTCTGTGGTTTGATAAGAATGCAGTGATCCTTGGAGATACAGACCGTTCACACTATCCGGTACTTCCGGGAATGGTCAAGGCCGAGGATGATTTTGATAAGGAATTCAGTATGGCCTCATGGGAGGGAAATCCGCTGGATTCATTTGCTTCTCTTATTACAGGTATCGGTGTTAAAAATGTAGATATCATCGGAGAGGGTCTCATCGATGGTAATGCACCAAATTCTGACTGGTGGGTTGATGTAAGAACGAAGAGAACTGCATGGAGACCGAGAACGATCTTCTTAAACAACTGCAGCAACATCAGAATTCAGCAGCTTTCAATACAGAATTCACCGTCATGGACAGTACATCCGTATTATTCTGACGATATCAAATTCATTGATATGGATGTCTATAATCCGGACAATTCGCCGAATACCGATGGTTTTGATGCAGAGAGCTGCAAGAACCTTGAGATCATAGGTACGAGAATATCAGTTGGTGACGACTGTATCGCTCTTAAGAGCGGCAAGATATATATGGGCACAACCCATTACAAGAGATCTGAGAATATTGTGATCAGAAACTGCAGACTTGCAAGAGGCCACGGTGCCGTTACAGTGGGCAGCGAGGTAGCAGGCGGAGTAGCTGATGTGCATATCGAGAAGTGCCTTTTCAGCGGCACTGACAGAGGTCTCAGAGTAAAGACCAGACGAGGCAGAGGCGTAAGAAGCATTATAGACAACATTTTTATAGATAATGTTGATATGGAAGAGGTAAAGATGCCATTTACCGTAAATATGTTTTATTTCTGCGATCCGGACGGTCATACAAGCTATGTACAGGATCAGGAGCTTAAGCCTGTTGATGATAAGACACCAAGCATCGGAAGTCTGTATATCAGAAATATCAGATGTACCGGAATAAATGCCGTACTCGGCTGTGTATATGCGCTTCCGGAAATGCCTGCAAAGCTTATCCATCTTGAGAATATCAAAGCCTCCTTCCTTCCTGAGATTGAGAGAAATGCAGAATGTCCTATCATGATGGACAACTTCTACGATATGAAGGGTAAGTCGCTTTATCTCAGAAATGTTGAAAAGCTTGAGATCAAGAATGTTGATATCTGCGGCAGTGAGGATGAAAAACCTGATCTGATCAATATTAACGATGTAGAGATAGAAGGGCTGAATTATGCATAATTTTGATTTGATTACATTGGGGGAGATCATGCTCAGACTTTCTCCTCCGGGATATGAAAGAATCTCACGCGGCGAGGAATTTGATAAGAGAGCCGGAGGTTCGGAGCTGAATGTTGCTGCCGGTGCAGCGCTTCTCGGACTCCGCACAGGAGTTATATCAAAGCTTCCTCAGAGTGAGCTTGGAAAATTCATCAAGAACAGAATACGTTTCGAAGGCGTTTCAGATGATTATCTTCTCTATGATGATACAGAGGATGCAAGACTTGGAATCTATTATTATGAATCCGGAGCTGCACCTAGAAAACCGTCGATCATTTACGACAGAAGAGGATCTTCTTTCACAAAGATCAGTCTCGAAGAGATTCCTGACGAGATCTATACTTCGACAAGAATGTTCCACACCAGCGGCATCACTCTTGCACTCTGCAAGAATTCGAGAGATGTTGCCTTAGAGCTCATCAGACGTTTTAAGGCAGCCGGCGCGCTGATATCATTTGACGTTAACTACAGAGCTAATCTCTGGAGTGAGGAAGAAGCAAGAGAGGTAATAAATGAAGTCCTCCCTTATGTGGATGTACTCTTTGTTTCAGAGGAGACAAGCCGCAGAATGATGCAGCGTACAGGTGAACTTGAAGACATCATGAAGGGCTATGCAAAGGATTACAATGTAAGCCTTGTATGTACGACACAGAGAACGGTCAAGAGCCCTAAGAAGCATGATTTTACATCAACTATCTACAGCTCGGCCGATGATAAATTCTATTCGGAGAAGCCATATACCGATATCGATGTTATCGACAGGATTGGTTCCGGAGATGCCTATGTATCAGGCGTTCTCTTCGGCTATCTGAAGTATAATGATCCGCTTACAGCACTTCAGTTTGGAAATGCAACCTCAAGCGTTAAGAACACTATTCCGGGAGATCTTCCTGCAAGTGATTTCAGAGAGATCAAGGGAATCATCAAGAATCATAACGCAAGCGGCATTGTAAGTGAGTTAAACAGATAAATGAGTAAAAATATACCGCAGCAGGTTTTTATGAAACCATGCTGCGGTTTTTTATTTATCTATTCGTCAAATTCTGCAAGACGTTTTTCCCATTCGGTCTGTTCAGGCCAGCCGGTTGTGTCAAAGCCCTCGCGAAGCTTGTTGAAGAAATATAAGCATTTTGCTCTCATGCGAGAACTCTTATAATATGCAGGAGTGCCATCGATATCCATAAGATTACTCATAAGATCCGCAAGATCCTCGGTCATATATGTTTTTGAGTAGGCTCTGTTAAAGTAAACCTGATCGATATCATTTTCATGACCAACGTAGAACAGCATATCAGCTGTATAATCATCATTTGGAAGCTCTGATTCATCGTAAGTGAAACCATACTCAAAATCAGGTGGATTTAGGGCGTTCCACTCATCAGAGCCGTCAGTCATGAAGCCGTCATTCAGAAGCTTATCGTAGATGACGTGAGTTGTCTCGTGGAAAATGACGGTGCTGTCAAATGAGGCGAGAAGTATAACCGAACCGTTCTCATCTCCTGTGGCAAGACCGCCTGCAGAGGATACTGTACCGTCCTGGTTACCGAACATACTGTCAACTATGCCTATCCTGAAAGGCGTATCGGACCAGGCGAGCTGCTCGAAGAAGCCGGAAGGATACATAGAATAGCAGGTATCTATCATGGTGAGAGCTGAGTAAATCTCGTTGTTATCATATTTTCTGGTAATATCATATTCAGTTACTTCAGGGAGATAATCGTCCTTGATCAGTATCTGGATTCCTGTACGTTCTTCTATATCCTTTCTGTAGTCATTTACAGAGTCATCATTTATCTCAACAATGGTATGAGGAAAATGCTCCGGACCGGTTATAGCTGTTCTTTCATACTCGGAGAGATCCCAGAAGTAAAAGTTGGATTCGCAGTAGCCGACTGCCTCCGAGAAGAAAAAGTATTTATCATTCAGCGCAAACATTCCGACTTCAGGCCAGAGTGTAGAGTCACTCAGCCTCTGCAGGAAGCTGTCATCGCCGAGAGGAACAAGATTGTATCCGGTGCTGTCAGGGAAGATCAGCTGCAGGAAGAATTTTCCATTTTCGTCCGAAGGGTATTTGATCCTGGCTCTGTAGTTATAGCCGAAATATGTCTCATCCTTGCCCTCTTCGAGGGTATATGCGTCGGTTACTGAAAAGGTTTTCGCATCTATAGTCACATATGTCTGAGGGGCGCGGAGGTTCCATTCCTGCCTGACAAGAAAAGTAATGTTATCACCTGCCGAACTTACAGGGTTCAAGGCTGAATATGAAGATGGCAGTGCTCCAACGAATTCGGTTGAGAAGCCATCAGCTGTTTCGTCAACACGGTAAACATTTGTGGGCTCCATAATATAGTACAGGCTGCCATTTGCACTGAAGACAGAAAAAACATACTTGTCGGTGTCGTGCTCAAGCTTTATGGTATTTCCACTGACAGGGTTATAAAATATCTCGGTAGTACTATCATAGAGGATAAGTGGATCGAGGCTCTTGAATTTGACATTTATGCCAACCATGTCTATACCGGTAGTATCCAGATTGGTATCAGGGATGAGAGTTTCCGTATCTCCTGTAGCCATATCAAGGCTTGTGATCGAATAGAAGGCTTCCATGTTCTCATTTATCTCTGTAACGTACAGTATGAGGAGCTTGTCATCTTCCGTAACTGCAAAGTCACTTATATAAAACCCGGCCTTCTTCGGGAGGGCTTCATTTATATCATAAAGTGCAGTGCTGTCGCTGAGACGTTTTCCGTGCTCCTTAAAAAATAAAGCTGCTTCCGGAACCTCGGTCGTAGGTTCTTCGGTAGTAAGCTCGGCTGTTGAAGAAAGTGGCGTAGAGCCGGTAGTGGCGGAGGTGCTGCTTTCTTCAGACTTTCCGCAGCCTGATAAAAATGCAGCCGGAATAAGCGAACAGGCCAGAAGCGCTGTACGCGCGAGACGTTTTCTAAGATTTTGATAAGTGATCTTTCTCATAGTGATGAATCCTTTTTCTTTCTGCAGCATTATTACTGCTGGTGTTTGGTAGAATATAACATAATGCGTATAATAAAACTACTTAAAAACTAATTAAGAAGAAATAAAATTTTACGATAGAAGAATACTGTGTTATTTTATATATATGTACTCATTGCAGAGGTGTAAAAAATGAACGAACAAAATGATCGTCCTTTCGAAGCTGTGCCGGAACTCGGAGAGCTTCATGAGAAGGCGGCAGGATCGAGATACAGAGGAAAATATCATATTCAGCCGGTAACGGGGCTTTTAAACGATCCGAATGGATTTGTCCGTTACAAGGGCCTGTGGCATCTTTTTTATCAGTGGTATCCGTGGGGAGCGGTCCATGGACTGAAGCACTGGTATCATATGGTTTCGGAGGACCTTGCAGAGTGGAGGCAGTCGGGCGTTTTTCTGATACCTGAGAAGGAATACGTCTACGATAATGACGGAGCATTTTCAGGGACGGCTGTTCCTTATGACGGAGGTTTGGGGATTTTTTATACCGGAAATAACAGGGACGATGAAGGAAAGGCACATCCTTATACCTGCTTTGCAACGATGGGCGAAAATGGCAGGGCCGTCAAGGCTGAGAAGCCGCTCTTCGGACCGCATCCTTCTTATACACATGATCAGAGGGATCCGAAGATAGTAGTTAGAGACGGCAGGAATTATCTGATACTGGGCGCAAGGCGAAGAAGTGATAAGACCGGGCATATCATCATTTATTCATCTGATAAGATCACGGAGGGCTGGAGCTTTCAGGGAGAGCTTTCTGTTCCGGGCTTTGAGGATTTTGGAGGAATGTGGGAGTGCCCTTCGATAGAGCATTTAGACGGTAAGGATTTACTTATGTTCTGTCCGCAGATGATCGAGCTTTCGGGAAGAGGTCCGAGCCGGAATCACTGCGGCTATATCATTGGAAAAATGGACTGGGACAGCCTTACGTTTACGCCGGAAAGCGGCTTTGATCTCTTTGACCATGGCTTTGACTTCTATGCACCGCAATGTGCCGGCATGGATAGTGGAAGCTTGAAAAATGGCGCACTTCCGTTTATAGGCTGGATGGGTTTACCTGCGGCGGATTATCCTACTGACCGTGAGGACTGGTCGGGCAGCCTCTCGCTGATGAGAGAGATAAGCATAAGAGACGGAAAGCTGATCCAGAAGCCTCTGGAAGGCTTGAAAGTTTTGAGAGAAGAGAAAGAACCGGAAGACCTTTCGCTCGACCGGCTTAATCCTATCGAGCCTACGGCAGAATATGAGATAGAGCTTTCCGGGGGAGAGTTTTCGATATCATTTTTTACAGATAAAGATGGATTGGGCGGAATAACTCTCAGCTTTGATCCAAAGGAGCAGAAGATAACTCTCGACAGAAGCGGAATGAAACAGAAATATAACCTTCACGAGGGCTTTATCAGAAAGGCGAAGACAAAGGCAGCGCCGAAGTCGATGCGGGTATTTATCGACAGCAGTACGCTGGAGATTTTTATAAATGAAGGGGAGATGGTTTTTTCTTCAAGAGTCTTCCCGACGGATGAAGAGAAGTATCTGAGAAGCATTGGGGCAGTGTCCGGAAGAGTCTGGAGACTGGGACGCGCCGTGCAGGATGAGGCAGTATTTTAAAGGAGTATGATCAGAAAATGAAGAATAACGATAAAACAAATGTCATGCGTGTTCTTGACAGTAAGAAGATAAAATATGAAAGCCACAGCTATGATCCGGATCCGACAAAGACCGGTGAAGAGATAGCAGCAACCCTTGGAGAGGTTCCGGAGAGAGTGTTTAAGACACTTGTTACGGAAGGAAAGACAGGGCAGCATTATGTATTTGTTGTTCCGGTAAAGGCAGAGCTGGATCTAAAGAAGGCGGCCAAGGCAGCGGGCGAAAAATCCATAGCAATGATAAAGCAGAAGGATCTTCTGCCGCTTACAGGCTATGTTCACGGAGGCTGCTCGCCGGTAGGAATGAAGAAGCATTTTCCTACATTTATTCATGAGACTGCTGTTACGCTTGAGAAAATATATGTCAGTGCAGGCAAGGTGGGATTTCAGATTGAGCTCCTTCCGGAGGATCTTATCAAAGCGGCTGACTGCAAGGTCGCAGATATAGCAGCAGAGTAGGGCAGATTCAAAAAAGTGAGTTGTAGAAATGATATTTGCGATATTTGATAATTTAATAATACTGCTTGCGACAGTACTTAGTCTTTTCTCAACCCGGAAATTAGAGGTGCTTCTGATATTTACCGGGCTTTTGATGGTGCTGGTTACTTATGAATCAGTATGCGACAATGAGAAGAGCACAGCCCGTACAGCGGTAAAGCTTGCTCTGGCGGCAGGATTCGCATTTGTTTCCGGCGGCTTTGCGGGATTTTTTATATTTGCACTTATACATGAGTTTAAGTTTTATATTAGCGGATTTCTTGCAGCCGTTTATTTTGCAGTATTAAGCTTTATCAGTATGGACAGCGGTACGCATTCCGGAAGAGATACAGCCATTGTCATACTGGAATGTCTGGCAATCCTTTCAGCGGTCATACTTCTATGCCTGATAAGAGAGCTGATGAAAAAGCTTCAGCGTATGGCTGAGGAGGAGAGGATAAGGGTTCAGAATTCAAATATCAACGAAATGCATGAGAAAAGGCTGAACCGTGAGCTGATCAAGCATAACTATCTTGCGGACAAAAATGCAAGGCTTGTGGAGCGCGAGAACATCAGCAGAAATATTCACAACAGTGTGGGCCATTCGATCACGGCTGCGATCATGACGCTTGATGCGGCGGATATGCTTTATGATGTGAAGCCGGACGAAGCAAGAAAGCGTATGAATGATGCAAATGAAAGGATCCGCGGCAGTCTGGAGTCCATCAGAAGGGCGGTCCGGACTCTGGATGCAGAGACCAAAATGCTTCCTGTAGCTGATCTTAAGGCAGCGATGGAAAGCATCATAAATGAATTCGTCATGGACACCGAGAGGCATGTGGAGATAATCTACGACCTGCCGGAGATAGTTGGAAACACAACCGAACCACCGGCCGTAACAACATCCAACTCATCATCCGGAGCAACAGCCGTTACAGGCTCAGCGGGTGAAACTGCATCGGTGAACACATCAGCCGGCCGGGAAGACACCACTGACGGACTTACAACCGCCACGTTACAGATCCCGCACGAGCATGCAGAATTCTTAACCGGTGTTCTTCAGGAAATGCTTACAAATGGCGTAAAGCACGGAAATGCAACCGAATTTGTTGTCATTTTATCAGGAGATTCGGCGCATATAAGGCTCGAGTCCAAGGATAACGGCAGAAGTGATTTTACGGCAGAGAACAGCGGTGCGCGTATCGAAAAGGGCTTCGGCGTAAAAAAGATCATATCTTATGCGGAGCGCTGCGGCGGAAAGACTTCATTTACGAATGAAGACGGTTTCAGGGCGATGGTTGAACTGCCTATCATAGATTTGGAAAGGAATGGTCTGAAAAATGTATAAAGTACTTTTGGTGGATGACGAAACCATGCTGCTTGACAGCCTGGAGATCATCCTTTCACTGAATAATATGGAGATAACCGGTAAGGCGCATGACGGAAATGAAGCCCTCGCCGTTCTTGAAAAGACAAAATGCGATATTGCGCTTGTGGACCTTAACATGAAGGGAATGGGCGGAATCGAGCTGATAGGGCACATGAAGAAGCTTTATCCGGATATCAGGATACTGGTTCTGACTACATTTTATGATGATACAAATATCACGGATGCCATAAGTAACGGTGCGGACGGATACCTTCTTAAGGACAGCGGCAAGGACGCGATACTCGGAGCTGTGAATCAGATAATGGGCGGAAATACAGTTCTTGATCAGAAGGTTATGCAGAGACTCTCGAGCCTTGTAGCTGCAAATATGAATGCTAATACAGGAAAGCAGCCGGACGAGGGAGCAGGCTCCGGGGAAGAGAAGATTGCAAAGCTCAGTCCGGCTTTCGGCGAATTTACCGAGAGAGAGAAGGAAATTGCAGTCCTTATAGCTGAGGGCCTTACGAACAGGCAGATTGCTGACAGGCTGTATATTTCAGAGGGAACGGTTAAGAACTATATTTCAAGTATTTACGATAAAACAGGAATACATGACAGAGTAAAGCTGGCGGTGGTGCTGAAATGAACGATGGAGCATTGACTAAGATCAGAAAATGGATAATAAGACTTGCGTGGGTACCGCTTATTTTCGGTGTGGCCGGATACCATTTTGCAGGCGACGCCGTAAATGGTACCATGGGCTTTATGGAGTCGCTTTATGCAACGATAGCGCTATACTTCATGAATCCGGACAGCGACATAAGTAATATATATGTCATTGCCGCAAAATATACATCCTTTCTTGTGGTCGCCGATGTTATGTTTGCTGTGTTTGAAGCTCTTCAGCATTCGCTTCAGCATATCGTTTCAAACCGTTTTCAGGATTCGACGGCGGTTTATACCGATAATGAAGACATGAGAAGAGCCATAACGGATCATTTCAGACACAGTTATCCGGGAGATACAGAGAGGCATCAGTACAGGCTTGAGAACGCAAAGGATCACATCATCATGTTTGAGGATGATATGAAGAACCTGGAGATCTACAAAAGGTGCAGGGAGAATCTCTCGGGCAGAAATGTGTATCTCATGCTGAACAATACGGATCCTTTTCTTATGAAAAAAACTGATGATCCGAACCTCCATTTTTTTAATATCTATGAGATGATGGCGAGGAAATACTGGAAGGATCATGATATTTACGATAAGATCATCGGTTCGGAGGAGGACGTATTCAGGATAGCGATAACCGATTTCGGAATGGCGGGCGAGGCGCTGTTCAGATACGGATATATGAATAATGTTTACAGCTCGAAGCAGCATATAGAATATCATATATGGGGCGCTGAGGAATATCAGAAGCGGACGCTTGAGGAGATAAATGAAAAGGCGCGGGAGATAGAGGGCTGCGACGATATTATCCTCCACGAAGGAAGAGCTATCGATGCGGCTTTGGAGCTTCGGGAAATGTCAAGGATCATCATTTCCGGTCTGGATGACAGGGCACTTCTTCAGGAACTCCTGCATATAGGAGTAAAGGGAGAGATATATTATTTCAGTGACAGAAATGTCAGCATAGATGAGATATACAGAAAAAATGTCATAAGCTTCGGCCAGATAAAGAGTATACTTACTAAGGAATATCTGAAGCGTGACATTTTATCTCGTCAGGGCATGCTCTTCAATTATGACTATATCCTGCGGAGCGAAGGAAAGAATGCACCTTCTGATTATGAGAAGGAAATGAGGAAAGCGTGGGCAGAGCTTGACGGATTTCTCAAGGGATCAAATCTTGCGCGTGCAGATCATTACTGGATAGAGAAAAAGCTGCTGGACGAAGGTTGGGCGGATATAAAAGAGATATGTATTATCGAACATAACAGATGGTGCAGGTTCCATCTGATAAACAGATGGACTTACGGTGAGAAGAAGGATAAGGATAACAGGACTCATCCGCTGCTGGTATCTTTTGACCGCCTTTCGAAAGAAGAACAGGATAAGGATGACATTTACGATCCGGAGATCAAGAAAGAGATCGAGAAGCTGATCTAGGCGTTATAGCGGCGCAGAGAGTGCATTTGCTATATGAATGATAGACTGATCATTTTATAAGATATGACCGCAGTCATATTACCTTGTATGGTAAAATATGACCGCGGTCACTTTTTTTAGCCTTCAGCGGATGCTATCATAACGTCAGAAAATGCAGAAGGTTAATTTTGCAGAATACATTTTATATTTGCTGCGATGCATAAAAAGGAAGGACAAAATCATGAAAAAGTTAAAGATCACTATAATATCGTTATTACTTCTCCTGAGCGTTTCGCTTACAGGATGCGGAAAATATGTATCAAGCTATTCGGCAGCGGCTTTAGTTAAGTCCAACACTTCAAAATCTGCGTCAATAAGCTTTCTCGAGTTAAAAGGAACAGTTGTTTATACTCTGAAATGTAAAAGCGGTGATGAAGGAAGACTTGTTTACAGCGGAAATCTGGATGGAGGAAGCATGACAGTTTATTATGACTGTGACGGTGAAAAAAAGGAGCTTTTTAGCCTGAATGGTAAAGAATCAGTCAGCTCTTCACTGGAGGATCTGAAGGAAGGAAAGGTGTATATCATTATTGAAACTGATGGAAGATGCGAAAACGGCAGTTTAAGCTTTAAGTTGAAATAATGAAACGGAAGGAGTTTATGATGAAAAGTCGTTTATCGGCCATGAAATATATTAAAAATAATAAGCGTGCCAGCTTCGTTCTGATATTGGCCTTGGCACTGACATTTATGGCTATGTATGTGGTTGCATTTTGTTTTATCGTTACGATAGAAAGCTTTAAACCTTTTACGCAGGAGCTTCCGAAGAAGATAATCTATGTAAATCTTACCCCGGAGAGTCTGGGGGTTGATCAGGAAGACTTTGAGGACAGCGAGGAATTTGCAAAGGCTTATTTGGAAGCAAGAAGCAAATTTTCGGATGATCTTGAAGCACTGGATGGCATAAGCAAGGTGTATTACACACAGGTGCTCCATGCAGAGTATAAGGGTATAGTCGGCGATTTCGGATATTCATTTCCTCTTGTCGAGCCGTCGGAGGTGCCTTTCATCGCAAATCATCTGGGAGCAAAGCTGATAGACGGAAGATTTCCTGAAGGCGACGGTGAGATCGTAGTCGATGAGCATATTATGAAGAATAATGATATGAAGATCGGTGACTGGTTCCTGCGTGACAATTACGGAGAGGTCTTTAAGGTAGTAGGAGTTTTAAGGTCAGACAACATGGCTGTCATCGGAACGCCGAACGGGTTTTACAATAACGGCTGGTATCACGTAATACTCTGCAACGAGAAAAATGCGGTTTTCAGCGATGTAGCCGATAAGCTGGGAATTACGCTGCATGAGCTTGATGATATTGATGATCTGGAGGAAAGCAGAAAAACATATGATGAAAAGGTAGTAGATGTTGTTGAGACCGTAATTGATGTGGTCATTCTGGTGATAATGATATTTCTTACTATAGCGGTCATTGTGGCTTATATCTCATTTATGAGAAACAGGGTAAATGAGTACTGTCTGTACGCTTCGCTGGGTTATTCCAGAAAGAATATATACGGCCTGATAATGAGAGAGATGATGATCATTTTTATCACCGGAATCATTATCGGAGCGATAATATCAATAGGCGTTATGGAACTGGTATATTTCTTAGTGATAGAACCGCGCGGCCTGGTTGCAAAATGGTTCCTTCCGGAACAGCTGCTTCGTATATTTGCCGCATTTGCAGTGATCGTTGGTATACTTCAGATACCTGTACTGATCGCCATTAACAAGATTAAAACCATAGATTTGATGGAGGACTAAAAAATGTTTGAAGTAAAAAATATCAGTATGATCTATGACATGGATACAGATGAGAAAATGTATGCGCTTGACGGCTTTGATCTTAAGCTTCCGGACAAAGGACTTGTCGGTATCATAGGCCCTTCCGGCAGCGGCAAGAGTACTCTTATGTACTGTCTCTCAACACTGAAAAGGCCTACAGAGGGAAGCATTATATATAACGGAAATGATATCACCCAGATATCCGATAAGGACAGAGAGGAACTGAGAAGGAAGGAATTCGGATTTGTATTCCAGAAGCATTATCTGGTGCCGTATATGAATGCAGTTGATAATGTGATGGTTGCGGGAACCATGCCGCCGAAGGAATCAGAGAAAAAGGCGAAGGAGAAGCTTTCCGTACTCGGACTGAAGGAGAGAGAGTTCGGCAAGAAGCCGGCAAAGCTTTCCGGAGGACAGTGCCAGAGAGTTGCCATCGCAAGAGCCATGGTGAATGATCCGAAGGTTATCTTTGCTGATGAACCTACAGCCTCTCTCGACCATGAAAATGCATATAATGTTATGAAGATATTTAAAAAATATTCAGAGGACAGGCTGGTCATAGTAGTAACGCACGACCGTTCAGTACTTAAGGATGTGGACATGATGATCGAAATGTGGGACGGCAGGATCAGCAGCATCACCGGTGAAGTGTAGAACGGCAGCAGAAGAAAGGAATATAAAAATGAAGCCATTATCAGCATGGTATTATATTAAATCGAATAAGAGCAGGTCGATCATTATCATTTTTATGATGTTCATTACTACATTCATGTATATCGGCGGCAATTATATCTCCAGCCTCTACTGGTTTTATGAAAAGTCGGATGAATACGGTGACAAGATAATCCTTACCGAGTGTATCCCTACAGATACTGATGCGGCGGATTATAACAGCTTTGTGAAGGATATTAAAAATGATGATAAGCTTATAACGCTTGGAAGAAACGGTCTGGGCTACGGAACGGGCGGTCTTGTGATACATGATACGTTAGGCTTTGAGACAGGAGCGCAGAGCTATGTGTTTAATTCAAAGGAGGATCTTCAGACGGCTTTTGATCATCTGGGAATAGATTATGATTGCAGCGGGCTTTCCGATTACAGTGCGGTCATAAGTAAAAAATTTGCAGATAACCTGAAGCTTAAGGTCGGAGATATAATATGCGATGAAACATTTACGCTTGAAGGACTTATCGATGATGACAGTTATATCTTCTTCTTTATAGTAAATTCTCCGGAGGATAAGCTTTATCGTACGATGATACTCAGTAATGAAATGAGCGGCGCTGAGCTCAGAAGCTATATTGAAAATATCAGGGGAGACAGAAAGGTCAATATAGCGAGAAAATTCACCGATGAGGTTTATAAGGAAATGAGTATTGCGTGGATCATGTTCTTTATAGCGCTTATCATAGTTTCTGTAATCCTTGCGGTTACGCTCAATTCGGTCGTTACAGGCCAGTATATCAAGAGAAATCCTGAATTTGCGATATACAGAGCTCTTGGTCTCAGGAAGAAGCAGATAAGGAGAAAGATCGCCTCAGAGCTGCTCCTTATGGATCTGATCGCGGTTGCAGCAGGACTTTTTGTAAATTTAGCTCTGGAATATCTCTTAAATGAACTTGTTTACATTCCTGTCGGAAAGTATCTTCCGTATTTTTCATGGATAGGAGTTGCAGGAATACTTATAGCAAATGTGCTCACAGTCATTCCGCTCATCTTACTTAAGGGCAGAAGAATGTGCAAGATGGATGTGACAGAGTTTTAGAGTCTGTGCAGCAGCTGAGCATGGGTTTTTTGATAAAGTGAAGGTTTTAATTATACTATTAGTATAATATATATGCGATTTAGTTGTTGCAATAAATAAAAAATTCTGTTAAATTCGGTAAATACCGGTGCATTAAATGCGTCGGTATTTATTGCTTTTTATATGATCGGTTCAGCCCGTGGGGCGGCCGCGGATGATGCAGAATTTTAAGATGACGGTAAAAGAAAATGATGGACAGTTTTACTAAAGACAACAGCATATATAAAAAGGCACTGGTGCTTGCGGTTCCGATGATGATACAGAACGGTATCACAAATGCAGTCGGCCTTGTGGACAACCTTATGGTAGGAAGCCTTGGTACGGAAAGCATGACAGCTGTTTCTATCGTAGGACAGCTTATATTTGTATTCTTTCTTGCTATATTCGGAGGCTTGTCAGGTCCGGGCATCTACAGCGCTCAGTATTTTGGTAAGGGCGATCTTGAGGGCGTAAGGAGGATATTCAGACTGAAGCTCTGGATAGGAATCATCTGTGTTATAGCCGGTACTATAGTATTTCTTCTGTTTGGAAGTAATCTGATAAAGCTTTATCTTCATGGAGAAAGCGCAGATATTGATAGTGTAAAGACATTGAAGCATGGTATGGATTATCTTGGGATCATGCTTTTCGGCTTCCTGCCATTTTGTCTTACACAGGTTTATTCATCAAGCCTTAGAGAGACCGGTGAAAGCATCAAGCCTATGGTGGCAGGTATCTGTTCTGTCGCAACTGATGTCGTACTGAATTACATTTTGATATATGGTAAATTCGGAGCGCCAAGACTTGAAGTTAAGGGTGCGGCTCTGGCAACAGTCATTTCCAGGTTTGTAGAAATGAGTTTCCTTATAATATCTTCTCATTTAAGAAAAGATAAGTATGTGTTCCTGAAGGGTATTTACAGTACTCTCAAGGTGCCGCTTAAGGTTTGGTTTCCGGTTGTTAAAAGAGGCTTTCCGATATTCATAAATGAATTTACCTGGGCTGGCGGTATGGCTGTGCTCACACAGTGCTACTCATTAAGAGGACTTGATGTAGTCGCAGGTATCAATATTTCAAATGCGATCTGTAACCTTCTGAATGTTGTATTTATCGCAATGGGAGGTGCAGTTGGAATAATAATCGGACAGCTGCTTGGCGCAGAAAAGTATGATGAGGCAGAGAAGAGTGGTACTAAGCTCATGTGGTTTACCGGCGGTATATGCATTATCCTTTCGGTAATTCTGATAGCACTTTCGGGAGTCTTTCCGAAGGCGTATGATACTACAGAGCTTGTCAGAAGCTATGGCACAAAATTTATTCTATTAACTGCCTGCTTCTTCCCGCTTCAGGGTTTTTTGAATTCGCTGTATTTTACCTTGAGGTCAGGAGGAAAGACTATAATAACTCTTCTTTTTGACAGCGGATATACCTGGACGGTTGCAGTGCCTATGGCACTCATCCTGTGCAACCTTACTGATCTTCCGATATTTACCATATATCTCATAGTGCAGTGCATGGATTTCGTAAAGGTTACGATAGGATACATCATGATCAAGAAGAAGATATGGCTGAACAATCTGGTATAGAAATCCGGCATAACTATCAGCTATAACGATCCGGTATGGTAATTCTTCATAAGTATTATTGTTACAATTCTGTTGGAAAAATATTACAAATTTGGATTTAAATTTCGTTCAGTTCTGCGAATTGACATGAAAGGGTTTTCATTTTAAAGTTTAAGTATAATGATTTAAGTGCGTGAATAAGTAGAAAACACGCTTTTATCGATTTGAATGATTTTGAAACATTTTGATATTACATAGTAACTTTAAAATGAGGAATCGGATTATACATAAAGAGGGGATCGATATGAGTAAATTATGCAGAATAGCGAAGGTCACACTCGGTACTGCTTCGGACAGACTGAATGATCTGAAGACCAAAGGGATTGATACGATCTACAGCGTGATCGGAATGAAAAACGGAATATATGATGAAGCTGCTCCAATCATAGAATTTGCAAACAGTGTAAAGTCACTCGGACTTAAATGGTGTGCAGGGATAGATCTTCTGCCGCTTTATCAGGGAGTTATCGCTGAAACCGGAAATGACAACAGAATGTTTGTCAGAAAGGCAGAGAGAGCAGGCTTCGAGAATACTCACAAGCTTTTTACAGCTCTTCAGGGAGCCGGTGTAAAGGCTTCATTTGCAAGGATTGACATTGATCTGTTTAATTCTCTGGGAGGTATATCTCTCAGCTTTGAAGAGCAGACAAGAATGCTTAATGCGGTAATAAATGGTGTTAAGGCAGTCGAGCCTGCCTGCAGGATCATTTTTAATTCCGTAGACAGTATAGATAACGAGAAGGCCAAGAAATGGTTTAACCGTTTCCAGGTTTCAGGCGGTAAGGGCTTTGACATTATATCGCTTTCTTATGAACTGAATGCTGAGACATTCTTCACTCTCAGTCAGAATATGAGCGACCTTTCGAGAAGATTTGACAAGGATATCATGGTTGATATCTCCGGACACGAGAAGGTTGATGACCTGGATATCGGAGTTGCTGATCTGGACAGCGCCATCGAGCTTGTTCCTATGGAGAAGGGCTTCGGTGCGGTTTATGCGGATACAGCGCTTGATACCGCAGTTTTAGTTGCATAATTATAAGGACAATAAAGGGAAGAATTGTCTGATTTAGAGAGATCACCTCATGGGTGGTCTCTTTTTTAATTATTTTTTAATATTCATATTCAATAAAACACTTGACTATTATCGAAAATGATACTAATATCAAAAAT
>ONVE01000225.1 GCA_900321215.1 uncultured Eubacterium sp.
CTTTACTCCTACTCTGTATATTCACTTACATTCAAATTCCCACGTTTAATATTTATCGTTATACATCCGCTGTGATCCGTGCGAAAAACATCGCATCCTGCTGTATCAAGACGTTCCAATGTGGACATTGCAGGATGGCCGTAACGGTTATGCTTTCCGCATGATATAACAACCATTCCAGGACTAACTGCAGCAATGAATTCTTCCGATGAGGAATATGCAGAACCATGGTGCGGACACTGCAAAATATCAGTTTTAAGAGTTTTTTGTCCAGTAAGCTCTTTAGTTTCCATATTCTGCAATATTCTTTCTTCAGTTTCAAAACCAATATCACCCGTAAGAAGTATCGATGTTCCTGAAAAATCAACCCTGACCACAAGAGACTTTTCGTTAGTCTCTCCTCCTTGCAGGCTCTCTACACCTTCTGACAATTTTTCGCTTCCAAATGCCTTTCCGTCTTCTCCAAAACCACCTGCTGTTTTCTGCGTTTTCTCAGGATACAGAACTTTTATTTCAGCATTTCCTGCCGCAAAGCCCATTCCTGCATAGCCATAAATAACTTCGCAGCCTATAGCATCAGCAGCAGAAAGAAGCTTCTGCAGTTCCTTTGTCATTACCGCCCCTTCTGCAATGCAAAGCCTGTCAAGCTTAAGTCCTTCAAGCTCTGCCTCTTCAAAAAGGTAAACCAGCCCGTTGACGTGATCTATGTCTCCGTGAGAAAGCATCACAAGATCAATGTGTGACATTCCGTAATACTTAAGCGCCGGCAGAATTATATTCTCCCCGGACTTTTTGTTACTGCTGCTTCCTCCGTCATAAATGATATTTACGCCATCCGAAGTATGTATGAGTATGGAATTTCCCTGCCCCACATCCAGAAATGCAGCGAAGTTCGTGTGTCTATTACTGAAAAATGAAAAACATAAAAGCCCTGCCGCAAGGATAAAACATCCTGTAAAATATATCGCCGCATACCTTCTCTCAATATATCTTCTGATACCATCTTCCCCCAAACTATGAAGTCTACTCACCTTCATACTCTTCTTCAGATGCCTCTCCACTGTCTTTGTCAGCCTTTCCTTCTCTTTCCTCTTCAACCGCCTATCCTCTTTCTTCCTCAACCTTCTATTCTCTTTCTTCAACAGCTTTCTCAGTACTCCTGCGGTATCATTTCGAGCAGATGAAGAAGAAAATATTATGTAAACAAAAAGCAATATCAGCAGGATTATGTAAACTATCACGGCATACATTTCCGGATGGCCCGGATTAAGCAGTGCTGCCGGAAGCTTCAGCATGACGCTGCAGAGCTTTTCATAAAACCAAAGAATCATTTTCGCAGGGAGCAGGACAGCCTTTGCGATATAAATGCATCCGGGTATCAGCCCGATAATCGAAGCTATAAAACCGCCGGCAACCACAATCGTAAGCATTGGTATAACAAGAGCATTTATCAAAAGACTGTAAAGCGGTATTTCACAGTAAGTATCAAGAAGCACGGGGAGCATACAGGCATTTATCGTAACCGAACCAACTGTTCCCCGGACAAGCAATTTGAACCTTTTTCTGTATCTTCTGTTCATATCGGTAAAGCGCTCGTCTCCGTAGATGCTGCGGTAGATACTGTCCGCAAAAGTCACGCCAAGCGCCGCTGCATAACTCATCCGGAAGCCGCTGCTTATTATCACCTGCGGCTGAATTATCATCATGACAAGAAAAGAAAATGACAGCGCAGTCGGCTTATCTGCCGTTCTCCCCAAAGCCTCCGCCATACAGCTTACCGATAAAATGATGAACGCCCTCTGCGTTGCCTCCGAAAAGCCTGTCATTATACCATACAAGCAGAGAAATGCTATCGTCAGCACTGCTCTCTTCTTCCTTCCAAACCCCACAAGTCTGAGCAAAGCCTTACAAAATGAAGCAATTAACGCTACGTGCAGAGCTGATATTGCGAGAAGATGTGCGATGCCGTTTTTCTGATACATTTTTCTGATCCTTGCATCAAGGTCTGTCTTGTCTCCAAGAAGCATCGCCTTTAGTATTCCTGCATATTCAGGCTGAAGCAGTCTGTCGAGCGAATCTGCAAGAGAAGTTCTTCTGTCACTGAGAAAGCTTCTTATCAGACTGTCTCTTTCTGGAAATCTCTCTATTCTCTCAAGCTTTATACAGTTTACGACGCCCTTTCCGGAAAGATAGCGCTTCATGTCGAACTGTCCCGGATTTGAAGCAGATGATGCTTCTGAAACCTTCGCCGTGATCCTGTATCCTCTTCCGACTCTTAAAAACTCTTCATCCGAAGAAGCTCCAGCCGCCACACTCAAAGCATCCCCCACAGCCACACTCTTTGATGCCCCCTCTGAAGAATCACTCGAAGCATTCCTTCCAAAAGCATCCCCCTCCACGAAGCTGTAGAATTTTACTCCGTCTCCTTCAAAGATACAGCTATATCCCTGCTCAGATTCAGATTTCTCAAGCAGCACAAATTCACCTTCTATCCTTGTGCCGGCCGGCAGTATCCTTATATTTCCGTAATATATGTACGCCCACAGCATTCCGGTGATGAAGATTATCTCAATTATAAGAACCTGCCTTACATTTATTTTTTTAGTACGAAAAAAAGTGGCTCTGCCACGCAGAACCACTCCCGGAATCAGTAATATCATAACTAAAATGGATACAACAATAGTCATCGCCATTTCTTTATGGTCCGTAAACAAGCAGAATCTGCAAACAGCCTCTCCAAGCGCAAACATGACTCCTGCAATGCATAACGGTCTTTTCAAATTATTCTATTAATCCTCCTTCAAAGATAAGCATTCCGGATATATCCAGGCTTCCCCTGAATACGCCCGACTCATCTCCGTCAATATAAATCCTGACATAATTAATACCCTTCGTATTTGTCAGGCTGTCAACTATCGAGTATAAAACCAGCTCGTCCGAGTATTTTCCTTCCTTCTGAATATCATTTGAGAAGTTAATGTAACATACTCCGCCTCTGGTAAATACACTGATTATCTCTGTATCATCAGAGAAAACACCTTCATCTCTCAGATATTTAAGCATCGCCATCTCCGGAGAATCTCCGTTTTCCAGCGTAACCTTGCTTATCACACGCTTAAGCTTTTTCCCGGATTCATTCGGAATATAAAATGTCAGCTCAGATTCATTCATATATTCATCAGCTGAATCATAATACAAAAATGAATCCTTAGTGAATACATTTTTCTCCTTCTCTTCACCATTTTCCTTCTGAATGATGATGGTCATCCTGGCCATTCCATTTATCTGGGAAAATGTATTTACCAGAGCTGCCTCCTCAAGAAGCGTCTCCTCGGCATTGTGCTCCGTCACATCAGTTATAACAAGCGTGATATTGCTGTATTCGTCCGGCTCAAAGCTGAGAATTCGGAAGCTTTCATCCGTCTTCAGAGCGTTTACGATCTCCTCAACCGATGCGTTGAAGGAATCCGGCTGCTTCAGAAGATAATCATCACCCTTAACTATCTCACGTCCATCAGAATGATATAAGGTCACTATGTTATCTCTTGAAATATCTGAAATATCATTTTTCTCAGTATTTTTTTTGTCATCACCGCATGCAGCCCCGAAGGCAAGTATGAAAAGGACTGCTCCGACAGCAGCTATGCGTGACCATTTTTTCTTCTTCATCACTCTTCCTCTTCCTCAACCTCGTGCTTTATCGGTATTCTGACCGTAAATGTTGTTCCTTTTCCCTGTTCACTGTAAAGTCTTATGGTACCATCATGGGAAATGATGGCATTTCTTGCTATGGCAAGTCCAAGGCCGGTTCCTCCGGTATCCCTGCTTCTTGCCTTATCAACTCTGTAAAATCTATCGAAAACCTTATCCTTTGCATCATCCGGAATACCTACACCGGAATCGGCAACCTTGATATAGAAGGATTTTACGTCTGCATTAAGGGAAATCTTAACCCAGCCATTATCGACATTATATTTTACAGCATTTTCTATAAGATTGGATAAAGCAAGCGAAAGCTTAACCTCATCCACATCAGCTGTTACATCGCGGTAGCTCTCGTAGATCAGCTTAATGCCTCTCTTGTCGGCTATCGGAGTAACTCTCTTGATGATCACCTCAAGAAGCTCATTTATACTCTTCTCTTCGTAATTCATGACTGCATTCTGCCTGTCAGTCTTAACGAGAGTCAGAAGGTCATTTATCATCTTGGTCTCTCTGTCAAGCTCCTCAACAATGTCCGACATGAATTCACGGTACATACCGATATCATCACTGTCATTCTGCTGTATTGATTCCGCAAGCACCTTCATCGAGGTGATCGGCGTTTTCAGCTCGTGTGAGACATTTGATACGAATTCCTGACGCGTACCGTCTATAGAATCAAGCTTCTGCAGCACGGCATTATAGTTCTCTGCCAGATATCTGGTTTCCTTAAAGCCTCTGACCTTAAGCCTGTTCTGGAAATCTCCTTCAGATATCTCGTAGATCTGCTTGTTGATCCTGTTAAGCTCCTTAACCGAAAAACCGGCCACAAGCATAAGAGATACAACTCCCAGAGCTATAACTGCTATAACTACGAAAAGACTTCTCGTATAAAGCTTTTTGTTCTCAATATTTATCTGAGTTATACTTCCGGTCGAGATAAGGACTCCCACTATCCTTCCGGAGAATCTGAGAGGAAGTATTACCTCTACATATCCGTCAACGATACGGTTGACCTCATCGATTGAACCCTTCATAACATCAAAAACATCACGGCTTATGATATATGAACCATCCTTAAAGTTGTAGGAATCCTTAACGATCCTGTAATCACTTCCAATTACGAGGATACGTCCCTTCTGAGACTGCGCAAATACATCTATATCGCTTCCTACACTGCTATCTTCAAATGAAGAAAGCTTGTTCTCGCGTCCGATCTGGTCAGCCAGCGAGCAGGCATTGATATAAATATCCTGCTGAAGATCCTTTACCTCGGATTTCTTCAGGGATCTTACTATACCGATGCTGAAAAGTCCCATACACACCACAAGGACTATAATGGTACTGATGAAGATAAATGTCTTGATACTGACTCTGTAGAATCGGTGCTTCTTTTTCTTCCTCTTCTCCTTGCCCTTTTTGATGTCGAAATCCTCGTCCAGATCCATACCTGACGGATCAGCTATCTCGTTCAGAATTTCCGTACTGTTTTCTTCAGTTTTCTTATTCTTTTCCGGCTGTTGCGCTTCCTGCCGCTTCTTCATAAGCTATCTCGTACAATCTTTCCTGTGAATTTATGATAGTGTCGCCTGCCGGAACCCTTACATAGCTTCCGTCCGGCTGCTGTATTCTTGCCTTGTAATTATCGCTGAGCATCATGTTAAATATGTCTCTTACACGCTTCTTCAGCCCTTCTTCAAGTATAGGCGCAGCAACCTCGACACGTCTTACTGTGTTTCTTGTCATATAATCAGCTGATGCGATATAGATTTCCTCTCTCTCGCCCCTGCCGAAGATATAAATCCTCGAATGCTCAAGGAATCTTCCTACAACGCTGGTTATCTTTATATTATCCGTCTTGCCCGGAATCTGTGATCTGAGGCAGCATATACCTCTTATCACCATTTCAATCTTTACGCCGGCCATAGACGCCTCAATCAGCTTATCGATTATCTTCTTATCCGTAAGCGAATTGATCTTGATGCCCAGATATCCATCGCCGCCGTCCTTTGCTATCTGGATCTCTCTGTCGATCCTGTCGATAACCTTGTTCTGCAGGCATTTTGGAGCAACCATCAGAATATCTGTCTCCTTAATTACCTGATTCAGCGAAAGCTTCTGGAATATCTTCGCAGCCTCGGCACCGATCTTCTCATTTGCGGTAAGAAGTGAAATGTCGGTATAAAGCCTTGATGTCTTCTCATTATAGTTTCCGGTACCTATCTGGGTTATATATTTAACTCCGTCATCCTTCCTGAGAGTGATGAGACAGAGCTTTGAATGCACCTTAATGCCCTCGAGTCCGTAAATAACGTGGCAGCCTGCCTTCTCAAGCATTCTTGACCACTCGATATTATTTTCCTCGTCGAATCTTGCCTTAAGCTCTACCAAAACATCTACCTGCTTGCCATTTTCAGCTGCTTCAACAAGCGCCTCAACGACCTTGCTGTGCTTGGCAAGTCTGTAGAGAGTCATTTTTATGGATACTACATTTGGATCATTTGCTGCCTCTGTCAGCATGTTAAGGAAAGGTCTGATGCTTTCATACGGATATGACAGCAGCTTATCGCTCTCCTCTATCTGAGGGAGCAGCGGCTTTGTCTCGTCGAACATCACTGACTTCTGCGGTATCCTCTTCTCGAAGAAAAGCTCCGGTTTGTGACGCAGTGCATCCTGAATATCAAAAACAAATGACATATCAAGCGGTGCGCCCTTCTTGAACATCATATTCTCACTGATGTTTAAATGCTCTCTGATCCTGCTGAGCACCTTTTTGTCCATATCTCTTGTATATTCCATACGAACAGGGCAGAGCTTACGTCTCTGCTTTATTACTTCTGCCATATGGTCGCGGTAATTCAGTTCCTCATCATAAACCTTATCCGCATCAATGTCTGCATTTCTCGTGATCCTTACAAGAGATTTGCTGACAACCGTATATCCTGTAAATACCTCCGGAAGGCAGTGAAGTATAAGTTCCTCCGCAAGCATATAATATCCCTTGCTTCCCGGTATCTCTATAAGTCTTCTGAACATACCGTCATTGCATGGGATGATGCCTATACGCTCTTTATTGTTCTTGTTAGCAAGAACCGATACTGCATATATCTCATTATTTTTTATAAATGGAAATGGCTGCTTCTTCGAAACGGTCATCGGTGAAAGAAGCGGAAGGATCTCACGGTCAAAATATCCCTTAAGATATTCTGCTTCCTTATCATCAAGCTTTGCAAAGTTGATTATCCTGATACCCTGCTTCTCAAGCTCAGCCATAAGCTCCCTGTAAGCCAGATCATGCCTTGCAGACAGAACCTTTACTCTGTCAGCTATCGCATCTATCTGCTCCTCTGCAGTCATATTAGTCTTATTCTCTCTCGGATTATCCTCAAGCAGCATCTGGTCATGAAGAGAACCGACTCTGACCATAAAAAACTCGTCCAGATTTGTCTGGAAAATGGACACAAAGCTGAGTCTTTCGCAGAGAGGCGAACGGCTGTCCTCGGCCTCCTCTAAAACTCTCTCATTAAATCTAAGCCATGACAATTCTCTGTTTTCATACAGTTCACTCATATAAGCACCCCTTATCTCTCCATATCTTTAAACAAAAACCCCATAGTTATCACATAAAAATCTATATGCACAAAACACTGCCGTGAGAATAAGCTCTTTAAGAGTATATGTGCAGATCATTCATAATGTAATACATAGCTAACAGTATATCACAATATTTTGTTCTATAAAAGACGTGAAAAACATACATTCTTAAAACTTTGTATAAAATATCTTATAATTTACTTATTATTTACAACTTAGCTTTGACATTATCGTTTTTTTATCATAAACTAATATAGTGTGTCTGAGTGTAACATATATGCACTGAAGTGTACTTACTTATGCTTAGATAACAGTTCACATTCTGCCGGTGAAAATGCTGCCGGCTTATAACAGCTTTATAGTTTGGTAGAAAACAAAAAAGGACAGGAAAATGTCAGAGAAAAGCAAATTTCAAAAATATAAATATTTTCTATGGTTATTATATATTCCGGCGTATTTCATAAGCTTCTTTATGCTTGAGAAGCGAAATGCCGTGGACTTTAACTATATCCACAGCTCTATTGATGACCACATTCCTTTCTGCGAGTTTTTCATTATACCATATTATCTGTGGTTTGCTTTCATCTTCATTTCAGTAGGACTCTTTATTTTCTTTGATTTTGAAGGTTTTAAAAAGCTTGCATGGTTTCTGGCACTGGGCATGACTGCATTTATCATCATCTGCTACTTCTGGCCAAATGCACTCGCCCTTCGTCCGGTAGAAGTTACAAGAGACAACTTCTGTGCAAGGATAGTTAAGTTCCTTTACAAAACAGATACACCTACAAATGTATTTCCAAGTATTCATGTTTACAACACTCTCTGTGTTGAAACTGCTATATTAAAATCGAATTTGCCGAAAAAGCACAGACTCATAACGATCTTTACGATCATCTTATCCGTACTGATCATCGCAGCAACTGTATTTCTTAAGCAGCATTCGATAATTGATGTGATCGGTGCCTTTATAATGGCAGGTCTCTTCTACATTCCGCTCTACCTTCCTGAGGATATCAGAAGCAGAAAGACTGTATGTACTCCTGTAACGAAGATAGAAAGTAATGATGCAGCCGCATGAACAGACCGGTCCGGTACAAAAGATAAGAAATAATATTTTTGACCGTAATATTTGTACATTACTCCTCCCGGAAGGTCCGGGGTCTAAGGAAGAAAGGATCAGATGAAAGGTAATAATAAGCTTTTAACAATAGCGATTCCCTGCTACAATTCGGAAAGCTATCTCCAGCGTGCTCTTAAGTCTACGCTGATCGGAGACAACCGCATCGAAGTACTTATAGTTGACGACGGTTCAACCGATAAAACTCCTGAGATGGCTGATGCCTATGCAGCAAAATACCCTGATATCATCAAGGTTATCCATAAAGAAAACGGTGGTCACGGAGACGCCGTTATGACAGGACTTGCAAATGCCAGCGGTAAATACTATAAGGTTCTGGACAGTGATGACTGGCTTAACCGCCGCGCTCTTGCAGCAGTCATGAATTTCCTTGCCGAAAATGATTCCATGGACAACAACTTTGACATGATCATTTCGGATTACGTATATGAGAAAGCCGGCAAGAAGCATAAGAAAAGGATCAATTACAGAAATGTAATGCCTGTACGTACACCATTTAACTGGAACAAGCTTGGCAGATTCATGCCATGGCAGAATATTCTTATGCATTCCGTAATCTACAGAACCACTCTTCTTCGCAAGAGCGGCATTGAGATGCCTAAGCATACATTCTACGTAGACAATATCTACGTTTACCATCCACTTCCGTTTGTAAGGAAGATATACTATCTTGATGTTGACCTTTATCATTATGTGATAGGCCGCAGCGACCAGTCCGTAAATGAAAAGGTTATGATGAGCAGGATCGATCAGCAGGTGCTTGTCACAAAGCTCATGATCGAAGATCACAATCTGAGAAATGTAGAAAACGGCATGCTCCGCAGATACATGAGTCAGTATCTTGCCATGATGATGACGATTTCCACAGCATTTCTCATCAAGATCGGTACACCTGAATCTCTGGCAGAACGTGATAAGCTCTGGAGCTTCCTGAAGGAGCACTCCTCACAGTACAAATACGTTTACAGACATTTCCTCGGCAAGGCTATGCAGATGAAGTCTAAACCGGGTATGTTCATCATCAAAACAGGATATACGATCTCACAGAAGCTTGTGGGATTCAACTAAGCAAAAAACGCCCGCATATCTGTACGACTATAGAGAAATATAGTCTCACAGATATGCGGGTGTTTTATATTAAAACAGCCATACGCCTGTCAGACTGTATTTTTCTACTTCTAACGGGTGTATGGCTGTTTTTGAATTGAATAAAAAATGCAAGAGGCGCCCCTCCAGCTGTATTTCTCTACAACCGAGCGGGCGCCTCTATGCATTACTGCGTTTATATGTTGATGAATGATGATTAAATTACTCAGCTGAAACTTCGGCAGTCTTGATAATGAACTTTACATTTCCCTTCATATCATCTGAAAGTCCTGCAAAGTTATTATAAGCCTTGCCGGCCTCGATGATCTCTGTTGCATTTTCTGCAATCTCACCTAAGGTGTTTTCAGCATCTGTGAATTTAACTACTATCTGATCTGTAGCATCCTTAAGCTTCTTTCCGCCATTTACAAGCTCCTGGCTGTGGCTGTCAAGCTCTGCAGCACCTGTCTTTAACTTGTCTGCGCCTGTACTTAACTGTCCTGCTCCGGCTGCTGCTGTTCCAAGTCCTGTAGTAAGTGTTGGAACTGAAGCATATATTCTCTCAAGTCCGTTTGAAAGATCTGCATTTCCC
This sequence comes from uncultured Eubacterium sp., assembly GCA_900321215.1. GTDB lineage: Bacteria > Bacillota > Clostridia > Lachnospirales > Lachnospiraceae > Eubacterium_Q. Next base: position 10,113 of record ONVE01000225.1, read on the forward strand.
TTATAAAGCTTGTTGAGACCTTCATCAAGCTGCTTAGAACCGTCTGCAAGCTGTGAAACACCACCCTTAAGCTTCTCGATCTGAGGTGCATAATCTGACATTGTTGATTTAACCATTGTAAGTGCCTGATCAAGTCCGAACATTACGCCCTGATTTGCATATACCTTGATGATATATTCCATCTTGCCTGCAACGTCCATCATCTTTGTTCCGAGTTCCTTATATGCATTTCCGTAACCTGCCGCAAATGCATTTCCGATCAGCTGTCTGTAGCCTTCTGTAACCTGAGTCTTGATCTGCTCAGCGTAGCCTGCCTTGATAGTTTCCTTAACCTTTGCTCTTACTGCAGGTATAAGCATTGCCTTAGTCTCTGCGATGCTTTCCTCACTGCTGAGCTTATCATTTACTCCACTAAGAAGTGCTGCATAAGCATCTGCTGCTGAAAGCTGAACGCCCTGCTGTGCATACTGATACTGAAGTCCTCCGATAGCTGCCATAGCAAGATCTGAAGGAGCATCTGCCGAACCGAGGATGCTTGCTACAGTTTTATCCTTATACTGACCAAGTGCTTCTGCGATCTTAGCCTTTCCTTCATCAGAAGCCATATATTCATCAGTCTTCTGCTCGATGATGCCGTTAACTGTTGATTCGATAAGTCCCTGAACCTCTTCAGATGTAATGATCTTCTGTACGTTTGGATCATCCTTTGCTGCCTCAGCTGCCTTCTTGATGATGGCTGCAGTCTGCTCTTCTTCTGTCATAGCTGCAAATGCCTCAAGCTCTGACAAATCGATGACAACTCCCTCATCCTCAAGGATAGCCTGTGCTGCCTTCGAGATAGCTTCTTCAGCTGCCTTCTGCTGTTCCTCTGTAAATTTTAGATCTGCTGCTGAAGGAATCTCTGGAAGTGAGAGATCCTTTACAGATTCATTAAGTGTTGCAAGTCCGCCTGCAAGCTTTCCGGAACCGGCAAGAACACCGTTCTCTCCTTCAAATGCATTTTTGAGCTGGCCTGCACCGATATTTGCGCTTTCAAGAGCATTTGAAAGTGTGATGCCGCCTGCGTAGATCTGGTCAAGACCTTCCTTTAACTGAAGGGAACCATTTGCAAGCTCTCCTGCTCCGCCTGAAATCTGTGAAACGCCTGCTGTGTAGCTTGTGATACCTTCAACAAGACTGTTTACGCCGTTCTGATACTCTGTAAGTAAACCATTTACCTGCTCTGCAAGTGTAGAGAAATCAATCTCATTGATATTCTCTCCTACAAGACCTGTAGCTGCGATAGTAAGTGTCATGTCAAGCTTGAAGTCTGTTGTATCAGCTGTAACCTCGAAATAATCAGGAATTGTTACATTGTACTTATCAGCATCAACCTTAAGGCTGTCCTTAAGTCCCGGAATACCGAAGCCTATGATAACGCTCTTGTTTCCATCTGAAACATACTTACCATTTTCAACCTTAACATTGCTGAACTTCGTATTGTCAAGGAAGAAGCCTGTTGCCATGATAAATGGTGTATAAATGTCATCCTTCTTGGACTTATTGATATAATCAAATCTGATCTTAACGCTGCCGCTCTTGCCGGCTATCTCCTTAGGAGTAACCTCCTTACCATCGAGATAATATGTAACCTTCAGCTCAACCGGTACTTCCTTATCAGTTTTTCCCTGATAATAGATAGGCTTTCCGTTTGCCTGCCAGCTTACCTTATTACCATCAACTGTAAAGGTTTCATCGCCTTTAACATTTTCGATATCAGTAAGATCACTGACATCCTCGATCACATCAGCCTTGTCCTTATTTTTAAGCCACTCGCTGACTATTACTTCCTTTTTGCTGCCGTCTGCTTCGGCTAATACATAAACTGTTTCATCCTTGTCAGAATCAACTGCCTCAGAGGTTTTAACAGTATCACCTAATATATCATCAAGAACCTCTGTAGAACCTCCCTCACTGAGCTCGATCTCTTCTGTAGCTGCTGCCGCAGGTTCTGTTACATCAACCTTCTTTGTATTATCAGCGCTGC
>ONVE01000110.1 GCA_900321215.1 uncultured Eubacterium sp.
CCTGAGCACCTTTTCTCTCCAGCCTTTTCTTGTCTTACCTTTTTCTTTCTGACTCATTTCCTTCTCCTTTCTTATACCTTTTAAAATACTTAATCCTTCAGCACTATCGTATCAAGCACTGCTTTAATCTCTTCCTCCATTTTCGCCTGTAAAAAACCTATTCTCAACCGCCCCATTTTGATACATTCTAGCATATATGATAGACAAATAAAACCGATATGATCATGAAAAGTTTAATTCTCTCCGAACGGATTTACCACTTGCAGGCAAGGTGATTTCTGATTATACTTATCTAGATAATTGTGATCCGGGGCACACGACAGATCACAGCATTACAAAGGCAGCGAAAGGATCAGAAAAATGGCGCCAAAAAAGGAAAATCCTACTGTTTCCTCAATAAATACTTTAAATGAACATATCAAATCAGGAAACTTCAGCCGCATCTATCTTCTGACAGGCACCGAAGGCTACTTTATCTCGCAGTATAAAGCATCCCTCATTGAAGCCCTGACAACTCCCGGCGATACTATGAACTATAACGTATTTAAGGGTGAGAAGGTACGCGCTGAGGATATTGCTTCGGCTATATCAACCATGCCATTTTTCTCTGACCACAGAACCGTGCTGGTTGAGGGAACAGGTCTTCTTGCCAAAGCCTCAGATACACTTCTAGATGTGATAAACAGCGTTCCGGAATCAACAAGGCTTATATTTGTCGAAACCGAGGTTGATTCAAGGACCAAGATCTATAAAGCGATCGCATCTGCCGGAACCATCGCACGCTTTGAGACGCCCGATCCGTCCACACTTAATGTCTGGGTCAAGAGGATACTCTCTTCCGAGGGTGCGCAGGTTGATGACGAAGCTGTATATTCCCTTATAAATGCAGTCGGTCAGGACATGAACCGCCTTTCAAATGAAGCCGCCAAGCTTCGCGCATATACCATTGACAGAAAAAGGATCACCCGTGAGGATGTTAACATAATATGCGAATCCGAAGCAGAGAACAAAGTCTTTGCCATGCTTGATGCGATATCCGTCCATGACAGCCGCAAGGCTCTACTTCTCTACAGCGACCTTGAGATGCTGAAGGTTCCTCCGATGCAGACACTTGCTCTGATCAGAAAAAGATATCTTCAGTTAGCCCAGATCAAAATGATGCAGAAGGACAAGGAAGATAACGCTGCAATAGCAAAAATGACCGGTGTTCATCCATTTTATCTGAAGGATTATCTCTCGCAGGTTAAGAATTTCGAGCTGGACCAGCTGATAAAATCTGCAGAAATGTGTGCCGACGCTGATCTCGATATCAAAGCCGGCAGGACCACCGATAAAAATGCTCTTGAAACGCTTATACTCCACCTGAGTTTAAGCTCTGATAAATCATAAATTAATACTTGACGATTCATGATACATTTGATAATATATCATTTGCATGTTTGGTGTTCGCGGCAAAAAAGCACCGAGATATATTCATATGCCCGGTATAGATTTCTATACTGAACCGTGTCTTGGCTAAGTGGATCATATTTTTAAGACATGCGTTGACCAGTTATAATAAAACCCTCATTGTAGCTGGCTGGTTTCTAATTCCCGTGTCCCGACAAGATCGGGCGATTCGAGTAAGGCCGGATGATAAGTCATCCAGGCGGATATGTAAACTATAACAAACCGGAGGTAAAGTGCTGTGGCAAATATTAAATCAGCAAAGAAGAGAATTCTTGTAACAAAGAAAAGAGAAGAGAGAAATAAGGCTGCTAAGTCTAAGGTAAAGACACTTATCAAGAAGGTAGAGGTTGCTGCTAAGGCTGGCGATAAGAAGGCTGCTGCAGAAGCTCTTATAGCTGCTACTTCAGCTATCGATAAGGCTGCTTCAAAGGGTATCTACCACAAGAATACAGCTTCAAGAAAGATTTCTCGTCTTAATCTTCTTGTAAATAAGATTGCATAATAATTTCGACAAAATATAGCAAAAGAAAACCGGACAATTCATCTGTTCGGTTTTCTTTTTTTGTTTTTTCCATACAAAAAAGGGCTGCGCATCTGCGTCAGCCCTTTATATGTACAAGTACATGACATGTGGGAGGTTAGGATTTTTTTTACCATGTCATGATAAGAAAAATGTCTTTAGTAAATTACCTTTCCGCCTGATACCTTATAGTATCCGTAATCATAATCTACAAATCCGTAGTAATAACCATTTGCGGAAAAATCAACTTTGCCGTTTACGATCAGCCAGTAGCCGTATTCATTCTTCGCGAAGCCGTTATAAGAGAAGTCAACCTTGCCCTTTCTAATGCACCACCATCCGAACTGATTCTTGGCAACTGTATTTATAAATCTTACTCTTCCGTTCTTAACATACCACCATGCTGTATTTCCGGCGATAGTTCCTTTGATCACACCATTTGCGGTATAATCAACCTTTCCGTTCCTGCAGTACCACCAGCCGTTCTTGTTGAATGCGAAGCCTGTGAACTTCGGATTAACCTTTCCGTTTACTGTGTAGTACCATGCAGTAACGCCTTTATATGTAACCTTTCTTACTCTGCCGGCTGTTGTCGGCTTGTAGATTACCTTAAGTGCGTCCTCTGACTCACTCTTAACTGCAGCGCCTGTAAGGCAGCCTTCATTTATTCTGTAAACAGCATATCCTGTAGCGTCGCCTACATAAAAATGTCCATCGATCGGTGTATAAAATTCAACGCCGTAGCTGTAATTAAGCGAATGTGCTATAGTCGGATGACCATTATACTGACTTCCCCATCTGTACTCGCCGTAGCCGGTATTGTTGGAAGTCTTTCCGCTGTACTTCTCTTCAAGGATGATTGCAGCATGCTCTCTGCCGTATGAATTGCTGAGATTTGCTCCGTATCCGTAATAAATGATGATGTCGCCGGCCTTAACCTGTCCGGACTCTATCTCTGAAAGAAGCCTGCTTGCTGCATCTCCTCCATACCCATCATTAAAATATGCCACTCTGTTGAAATGACTGTCATCTATAAGGAACTGCTCAAGTCCTGATGCAGAAGCTGATGCATATCCGCTGAAATCAGGTACATATCCGTTAAATTCTCCTGCAAGACCTGCAGTATAAAGTACTCTTGAAACCCAGCCTGCACATGACCAGTAATTACTTGCAAGGTAACCACCGCTTCCGTAGCTGCCGTATTTCATATAATTCTTAAGTGATCCGTAGGCATCCACTGTTGATGCAGCTTCAACCTTGTCAGTGTTTCCATTTACAAACCCGGTCATTGTCATTGTGACCGCAAGGATCATACAGACAAATGCCTTTGACAATCTTTTTCCTAAACTCATTACCAGTTAATTCTCCTGCCTGACTCTAAAGATTTCAATTCTTTTAACTTTCATCCCCTTGTGTTAACTATTTAATCATATTGTTACATTTTTGTCAAGCTCTTTGTTACAAAAATGTTACATTTTAATTTAACAGATGTCATATTTGAATTGTATTCGAATTTTCCGCCCTATACATCCGGATCTATTCCCTGTTTTGGGCAATAAAAAAGCTATAAAACCAGTAATCCATACTGATTCTATAGCTTTTTCATGTCCAGGCACGCCCGGCGCATCCCTACGTAATAAAACATATTATTAAATTGCTGTTACATCATTTTAAACAGCATAAATGTAAGAAATGCTGCGATCCACGCTACGATACATTGAAGCAGGACCATTCTGAGTGCCCATTTTCCGCCCAGCTCTCTCTTAACAGAAGCTATAGCCGCAACGCAAGGAGTATAGAGAAGACAGAATACAAGCAGTGCTCCTGCTGCTGCAGGTGAGATGGCTGAAGTTACTCCGGCAACATCACCGAAAAGTACCGACAGCGTAGAAACAACGCTCTCCTTCGCCATAAAGCCCGTCATAAGTGCAGTTGCAACCTTCCAGTCTCCAAATCCAAGCGGTACGAAAAGCGGAGCGATAAATCCTGCAATAAGAGCCAGTATACTGTCTCCTGAATCCGTTACCGGCTGGAGATAGAAATTAAAGTTCTGAAGGAACCATATAGCTATTGAAGCAACAAATATAACTGTAAACGCCCTTGTGATAAAATCCTTCGCCTTATCCCAGAGCAGTCTGAGTACATTTTTAAGTCCCGGAAGACGATAATTCGGAAGCTCCATTACGAATGGCACCGCTTCACCCTTGAAAAATGTTCTCTTTGCGATGAGCGCCGTGATAACTCCGACCACGATTCCCAGCACATAGAGCCCTATCATTATCAGAGCACCCTTTCCCGGGAAGAAAGCTGAAGTAAAGAATCCGTATATCGGAAGCTTTGCCGTACAGCTCATGAACGGTATCAGCATTATCGTAAGCTTTCTGTCTCTTTCCGAAGGCAGCGTCCTGCTCGACATTACGCCCGGAACCGAACAGCCGAATCCTATAAGAAGCGGTACTATACTTCTTCCCGACAGACCAAGCTTTCTAAGAAGCTTGTCCGTGACAAATGCAATCCTCGCCATGTATCCGGTATCCTCCAAAAGCGAGAGGAAGAAGAAAAGTATTATGATTATCGGCAGGAACGATAATACAGTACCTACGCCATTAAATATTCCATCTATAATAAGTGAATGAACAATGCTGTTGACATTCAGCCCTCCCAGCATGTGATCCACTTTATCTGTGAGATAATCAACACCCTTCTCAAGAAGATCCTGAAGCCAGGCTCCCGCAACATTAAATGTAAACCAGAAGATAAAGCCCATGATAGCTATAAATGAAGGAATAGCCGTAAATCTTCCGGTGAGTATTTTATCAAGCCTCTCGCTTCTCTCTCTTTCCTTACTCTCCCTCGGCTTTACAACTGTTTCACGGACGAGCTTTTCGATAAATGAAAAACGCATATCCGCTATAGCTGCCGCACGGTCAAGCCCTCTCTCCTCCTCCATCTGAAGGATGATGTGCTCTATCATTTCCTTTTCATTTTGCGAAAGCTCCAGAGCCTCAGCAACACGTTCGTCGCCTTCTATCACCTTATTTGCCGCAAACCTAAGAGGGATATCCGCCCTCTTCGCATGATCCTCTATCAGGTGCATTATGGCGTGTATACATCTGTGAACCGCTCCGCCATGATCATTTTCATCACAGAAATCCTTCTTGCCCGGACTCTCCTGATATTTTGCAACATGTATCGCATGGCTTACCAGCTCGTCTACGCCTTCATTTTTCGAAGCAGAGATTGGTACGACAGGGATGCCTATAAGAGCTTCCATATCATTAATTCTTATGGAACCGCCGTTTCCTCTGACCTCATCCATCATATTAAGCGCAAGCACCATAGGAATATCCAGCTCCATCAGCTGCATGGTAAGATAAAGGTTTCGCTCAATATTTGTAGCATCGACAATATTAATAATACCCTTTGGTTTTTCATCAATGATATATTTTCTTGAAACTATCTCCTCTTCAGTATACGGAGACAGCGAATAGATACCCGGAAGGTCGACAACCTCGGTAAGCGGCTCATTTCTGATAGCTCCGCTTTTTCTGTCAACTGTAACTCCCGGGAAATTGCCCACATGCTGATTTGAACCCGTGAGCTGGTTGAAAAGTGTAGTCTTGCCGCTGTTCTGATTGCCGGCAAGCGCAAAGCTTAGTATTGTCCCTTCCGGAAGAGGATTTTCGTGCAGCTTCTGATGATAGATGCCGCCTTCACCAAGTCCCGGATGATCTCTGTAGGATCTTGTATCGGTTCTCGCTTCTGCTCCGCGGAGAACTCTCCTGCCGCCTTCTGCATTCTGAAGCATCTCGGTTTCGGTCTTAACGTCATCGCCGGTTATCTCTATCTTCTCCGCATCATTAAGACGCAGAGTAAGCTCATAGCCATGTATACGGAGTTCCATCGGATCTCCCATAGGTGCATATTTTACAAGAGTCACAACAGCTCCGGGGATTACGCCCATATCAAGGAAATGCTGTCTTAAGGCACCGTCGCCGCCAACCTTTTCTATTATTCCGCTTTTGCCAATTCCAAGCTCCCTTAAAGTCATATCTGTTCTGTCCTATTCTTTTCGGTTAGACTCTGGATTCCAGATCTATACCATATCTTGCCTTGAACTTAAGCTTCTCCTCGTACATTTTCTTATCTGCACGCTTAAATATACTCTCGATTGAGGTGTCTCCTTCTTCATAATCAGACAAACCTACGGATGCCGAGTATCTCTGCCATGATTCAAGCTCTGTATTCTCATAGCTCTCTTTGAAAAGAGCTGTAATCTCTTCTACTTTTTCTTCTCTTCTTCTGTAATCCTCACCCATAAGGATCACAACGAATTCATCTCCACCTATACGATAAACCGGAGAATGCTTAAAGTTCTCGCATATCACACCGCAAACTCCCTTAAGATAAATGTCTCCTTCACTATGACCATACTTGTCATTTATACACTTAAGACCGTTTACATCTATCATTACTATGGAAATATCTTTAAATCCGTTCTGTATAGCTCTGTCGAGTTCTCCGACCTTTCTAACGTAGGAATTCTTGTTGCCGATACCTGTAAGAGTATCCTTAAAGGCTTCACGACTTATCTGACCGATAACCTCTTCCTTGCTTCGAACGTCTTCCTCAACCTTTTTCTTCTCCTTGCTGATCTCGGAGATATCATCTATATAATCAGTGATCCTCATCTGCATCGATTTGATCTCTTCATATATATTTCTGATCTCGTCATGGCTCTTGATCTTCAGATCCACAACGCCGGCTTCATCATATGATCTGCCCGGCGCAGGTGAGAATTTTTCCATCTCGCGGGTAAGTTTGTTGAGTGGTCTCACAACAGCTCCATTGATAAAAATGATGGACCATATAAGAACTACCACCACACAAACAGCCGCGCCGCAAAGAACATATGTCATATTCAGCTTTCTTTCGTTGACGATATCATCCATACCGATATCGCAGCCTATATGACATACCAGCTGTCCTTCTTCGTCATATATCGCAGCATATCCGGAGCAGAGCCAGCCCCAGTCACCATTTGTTATAACCGGCGGGATATCTGTTGATGAATCAACACCGGCAAATTCCTTCTCACGTTCCTCATAATAACCTGTTTCATATAGAGGAACATTATCAGAATCAATTAAATACATATCATAATTATCAGTATCACTCCATGCAACAGCATAAAGATACTTAATGTCCTTCATATTGCTGACATAGGTTCTGAGCACATCTCTCTGAGCTACATATCTCTCCCAGAGCCCTTTTTCCTCCAGATAATTCTGGATAAGAGAGTCATCCTCCTCAGCCTCTGCCTTCTCACGAAGAGCCTGATACTCCTCCGACTCAGCCACAGTCCGAAGCTCCTTCAGAAACTCAATATCTGCAAATGAGGCATAATTCTTCGCCGAATTTATGGCCAGTCTCTTATAATAACTGTCAATCTGACGGACATTTATGAAATATGAAAGCATGCATACACTTGCTGCCGCAAAAAGCATTGTAAGAACAACAAATATATACATCTTAAATCTGATTGAAAACCTATTACGGTCCTTCTCCATAGAAATATCCCCACAAAACCAAACTAACCCCTACTGTTTCCGATTATAACCGCTGTTTACCTACAAATCAACCTGAGTTTTCCTCTTAATTTTCCCCAAAATGATATCTGTTATCAAAAACAGAGCTATCACCATAAGTCCGACTGCCGAAACAGCCTTTCCTGCCTTAAGCCCCGGTGCAGTGAAGCTTATCTTTATACTGTGCTGTCCCCTGCTTACCGGAAATCCAAGGAACGCCGTATCTGTCTTAACAGGCGTAACCTTTTCACCATCAACAGTTACAGTAAAGCCCTTCTGCCATACCAGCGAAGTACTCACAAAGCCGTCACTGTCGGCTGTAATGCTGCCGCATATCGTATCATCATGAGTTTTATCCATATCAGGAACAAATGCTTTAAGCTCCCCTTTCATCTCCTTAAGATACTCCGGATCAAGGGTATATGCTGTAAGCCCCTCTATCTTTATATCCTTGCCGGTGATCACGATATCCAGCCTGTCCTCTGTATCTGAGATCACATATTCAAAATAGTTATTGCAGTTCTTATATTTCCAGTCAGGATCCGTAAGCGTATTTTTTACACCATTTATCTTAATCCTGATATCATTCTTGCCGAGGAATTTCTTCTCCACATTGACCGGATCATGAACATATATGCAAAGAAGCAGAATCTTTCCCTTTACACTCTCCGGAAGCTCTTTACTGTAGCATATATCTCCGTCAGTGTTATTTACGATATGCCTTATATTTCCCTCAAGAGTTGAGCCCTCAATATCAAATATATCTCCGATATCGACCTTTTTCATAGAAGATTTAAATGCAGCCTCTCCGCTCACGGCAGATGCATTATTATCCGCACCGCTTACCGTGCCATCACCTGCACTGCTGCCGTCACCTTTCACTGTACTGTCACCTGCACTGCCGCTGACACTGTTTACCGCTTCATCCGGCACAACAGCATAACGCATGAGCGCCTCGATATTATCCGGATAATTCAGCGTCCTGTACTGTGTCTCACTCATGAGCTTATTACTGAAATAAATCATCGGAAATGCATACTCATTCTCATAGAGATAGAATCCGTCATCAGTCTTTCTGATCAGCCTGCTGCCAGGATAACTTTCAGGCTCAGCCGAGATGTAGAATCTGTTGCCCATATAACAGTTAAAAATGATATTTCCGGATCTTGCCGTAAGCGCCGAATTACGGAATTCATTTTCATTATACATCTCATTAAAATAAAAGCTGTTATAATCCCTCGAATGTATCGATGAATATATAGTATCCTGATAATGTCTTGTCGAATATATCTTATTTACCGCATAAAGGCGCTCAGTATCCACCGCCGTTCTGTACAGTTCATCCTGCGGAAGCTCCTCGAAAAACGCCTTAACACTTTCGGAATTGACCGTATCATAACTCTTCTTATCCACCAGAACATCATAATGATTACATCCGATGCACGCAGCAAACGGAATACAGAAGAAAAATGTCATAAAACGTTTCTTGCGCAGTTTCAGTACCGCAAGCAGTGAGATGATAACTATCACAGCATCCGCAAGATATGCGGCAGAAAAGTAATTCTTCTCACATATTAAAAATGATATAAATGAAATCGCCGAAAATACTGCAAGTGCAGGAATAAGACGCCTGCCAAGCTTTCCGGCAGACACAGATAAAATGACCTTCTTCAGCATTTCCGCTGTAAGAAGCAAAAGGATCGGAAGGAATGGGAAAAGCACCTTCGGATCGAAATAAAGAGTTCCGTTAAGTATATAGATCATGACCGGAAATACCGCAAAGCCGATTATTACACCGGCAGCAAACCGTTCATGTTTTCTTCCGTTTATTAAAAAATATACTGCGGAGAATACGCCGAAGGCAGATGCCCCCATGGCTACTCCGTCATATGTAAGTCTGTCAAATCTGATCGTCGGGAGAAATGCTCTAAGAGGCGTTCCCAGAGCAGACGGATCCCTGCCTGCCAAAAGAGTTAAAGCTGTAGGGATCAGAAGAACTGCCGCAGCAAAAACTCCCGCTGCAACAACAAGACCAAAAGCTATAAAGCTTCTAAGGACCTTCTTGTCTCTATTTCTGAGAAGCACGAAAAGGCCGTAAACCAGTACAGCGAAGACAGAAGCAACTGCAAAGAAATAATTGCACATAGTCATAAGGAATACACTGATCGCCAGAAGACTTCTCTTACCGGTTCTGAAATATCTGTCCGTTCCATGCAGTGCAAGAAGAAGAAACGGCATATAATCAATGAACATAACGTGTTTATGACTGTTCAGTATAAGCGGTGCCGATACCGCAAAAAAAAGGGTTACCATTGCAGTGACCCTTGTATCATAATTTTTTCTGACAAGCGTGTACATCAAAATCTCTGATACTACCACGCAGCTTATCGCCATAGCGATAATATATTGTCCCATAGGAACAAAAGGTAAAAGGTATGACAGAAGTATCAGCGGTGACAGAAGTCCGTAATATGAAAATACAAATATATTCTCTCCACCTCCTGCATTTGCAGCATATGAAGGGATGAGACTTCCGCTGTCATAGAAAAGCGTCCGGAAATACTCCGGTATAGTATAATGCTGGGAGCCCCAGTCGATTACAGATCCATATACGCTTTCCCTTGAAAAACAGGAAATGATGATCACCAGAGTGACCATCACTATCCCGCCAAGCGCATATATATCCTTACGACTAAAGCTGTCCCAGCGCTTCATTTATCTTAATACTCCTTCCAGTTCTCATACGGTAACATATGAGAGAATTTCTCTACTACGTCCTCCTGCGAGTCATACTCGCTGAGTAACTGCTTTTTCCTCTGAAGATCTCCATCTGACATCTTCAGAAGCTCCTTATCAGCATTCTTGATCTTTGTAGCCTTGTAATAATCCCCGAAGAAAAACAGTGAAAATTTACGGTTGCTGCCTGTATTTAAGTAAGCCTGAACAGTAATACTGCTTGTCTTCTTATGCTGAATATGACCATATTCACCTTCCGGATTATGTGTTACAACCATTTTCCAATTCTTATAGGTTAAAATGGTTTCTATATCCTTCTGGATATTCTTAGCCGAATCATCCCAGTTATCTCTGCTGCCGTAAACCTTATCCGGATAGTTAAGGATAAGCGGTATATTTCCCGACATTGTGACAACCTTCTCAAATTCCTTGCTTCTTACATCATCGCTGCCATTTGTGAGACATACTACCAGATAACCGCCATCAAGAAGATGAGATCCGCCCCAAAGTGTTTCATCATCCGGATGAGCTACTATCATAAGTCTGTCAGTTCTTGCAAGATTCAGATTATCCAGAGTCTCCGCAGTAACCTGACTACCCTCTTCACTTTGCGGTCTGAACACATATAAAAGTGCTGCTGTTATAGCCGCTGCTATAAGAAGTATAATCAGCAGAGTGCTTTTTTTAATCGCAAACTTATAAGTTTTACTACGCTTCTTCTTTTTCTTTTTGTTATTCATTTTACCGCTCCCCTTCTTAACGACTGTGACCTTTCCTTCTCCTGTCACGCCGTATAATGATTTATCACTCGGAAAATCATACATTTTTCCTATAACACTAGGCTAAAATAAAACCCGATCTTTTTCAAGTGTTTTTTATATAAGATTTGCTTAAAAATACTACCCTTTTTCTCTA
>ONVE01000072.1 GCA_900321215.1 uncultured Eubacterium sp.
GATACACAGACCATGTATCCTCTGGAGAGCTTTGTAAATGTAAACCAGGGAAGCAGCAGTTCACAGAAGTCACAGAGTGGCAATAACGGATCAGAGGAGGGTGCATCAAATGAAGAAAGTAATTAAGAGAACCGCACTGATCGTTATCTTCGTAGCTGCGGCCATAATACTGTTTAATTCACTTTATACAGTAAAGTATAACAATTATGCGCTTGTTAAGAGATTTGGTAAGGTAACAAGGATCGATGATAATCCGGGACTCCATGTCAAGACACCATTTATCGAAAATGTACAGCTTGTATACAGCGGTACAAGAGTTTACGATATTCCTACCAGTGATGTTATCACAAAGGACAAGAAATCCATGATCGCTGATGATTATGTTCTCTGGAAGGTAACAGATCCTGTCAAGTACTACAAGACTCTTGGAGCAGTTGATGCGAGAGCTGAGGAGAGAATTGACGCTGCGGTTTATAACGCAACGAAGAATACGATCTCTTCAATGACTCAGGACGAGGTAATCGCTGCAAGAGGTGCGCAGCTGACAGATACCATCACAAATGAAGCAAACTCAGACATCGCGGATTACGGAATAGTTATCCTTACAGCCGAGATCAAGGCTCTTGACCTCCCTGACGATAACAAAAATGCTGTCTACGAGCGTATGATTTCTGAGAGACAGAATATCGCTGCAAGCTACACTGCAAAGGGTGAATCTGAAGCTCAGATGATCAAGAACGAGACAAATAAAGAGGTAACGATCACTATAGCAAACGCCGAGAAGGATGCAGAGAGAATCATTGCAGAAGGCGAAGCAGAGTACATGAGAATCCTTTCTGAGGCCTACAATGACCCGGCAAAGGCTGAATTCTACAATTACCTCAGAGGTCTCGATGCACTTAAGGCATCCCTGAAATCCACAGGAAATGTCCTTATGCTTGATAAGGATTCAGAGCTTGTAAAGATCCTTTACGGTACAGACGAAGTTCTCAGTGTTCAGAATCAGGATCAGCTTGATGAAGAAAAAACTACTCAGGCGCCAACAACTGAGTCGACAACTGAAGCATCGACTGAAGCAACAACTCAGCAGTAAAAAAATATATTCAAATAATTAAATGATAACAATAATTTGATATTCAGTAATTATTTTGAAAATTAAAATTTCGCGAGGCAGAATAACTTTTTATTACAGTTATTTTGCCTCGTTTTTTTATTGTTTATTTCGTTATTTTTTGCGCATAAATGCTTGAAATGCTTAAAGAATAGTAGTATAATGATTCATATATCTATTCGTGAAACCATAGTTTTGCGAAATAATAACCCCGAAATAACATGGAGAGTAGTATATATGGAAAATAATTCATTGAATGATTACAAGAAATCTTCCAAGCCGGATGCTGTTAAGCATGAATCTTATGCAAAGGAATTATCCAAGAAACAAATTATACGTCTTCGTGAAATAACAAATGAACTTCCTTCATATGTGAAGCTTTTTCTTCGCAGCATCGAGGAAACAACCCAGCCAAGAACACGCATTGCATATGCCTACGATATCAAGTATTTTTTCGAGTATTTGCACGAAGAAAATCCTGCGCTTTCAGGTAAAGCTATTAAGGATATTTCCTTTGATGATTTAAACCATCTGACAGCTCTGGATTTTGAGGAATATTTGTCATTTATTACGCTTTATGTAAGGGACGGCCGTGAATATACAAATGATGCACGTTCCAAGAAACGTAAATTATGTGCGCTCAGAGTGTTCTTCGCGTACCTTTATAAGCAGGATTTTATTGAGGAAAATGTCACTGCCAAGGTAAATATGCCTAAGATCCGCGAAAAAGCAATTATTCGAATGGATGCAAATGAAACTGCTGACTTTCTTGATCATGTCGAATTCGGAATAGGTTTAACGAAAAATGAACAGAGGTTTCACGAAAAGTTGTCCACTCGTGATCTCGCAATTATGACTCTCATGCTCAGTACAGGCATCCGTGTTTCTGAATGTGTCGGCCTTAATCTTTATGATATTGATTTCAATAATATGCGTATAAAAGTCACACGAAAAGGTGGAAATGAGGCCTTCGTATTCTTCAGTGACGAAGCCGGATCTGTTCTTCAGGATTATCTAGCTGAACGGAAAAATATCACGCCTGCAGACGGTCATGAAGACGCACTTTTCCTTTCATCACAGAAAAAACGCCTTGGAGTTCGTTCCATAGAGCTTATCGTCAAGAAATACTCTCGCACTGCTACTCCTCTCAAGCATATCACGCCTCACAAGCTGAGAAGTACCTACGGTACAGCGCTTTATCAGGAAACAGGCGATATCTACCTTGTAGCCGATGTTCTGGGCCATAAAGACGTA
>ONVE01000113.1 GCA_900321215.1 uncultured Eubacterium sp.
AGCAGAAGCAGAATGAACTTCTTGATGAAACACTTAAGGAAATAGGTGATGATACATGGCAAGAGAGGTAGAATCGGTTTACGGCAATGCTTTATTTGAAGCGGCAAAGGATGAGGGCAGACTGAATGAGCTTTTTGGTGAGTCTGAAAGCCTGCAGGAGATCATTTGCGGTAATCCGGAACTCTCGAGGGTTCTTACCCATCCGGACATTAAGAGTGATGAAAAGCTTGCTCTTATAGATAACATTTTCGCCGGAAGGGCTGACGGCCTCTTCGTTGAGACGATGAAGCTTGCCATTGATAAGGGCCACAGCGGTCATATCGCGGGAATACTCCGATTCTTCTCTGACAGAGTCATGGAGGAGCTTAAGATCGGAAGGGCAGAGGTTTCTTCTGCGGTTCCTCTCAGCGATATCCAGAGAGAGAAGGTTGAGAATAAGCTTCTTGAAACCACCGGATTTAGCAAGCTGAATGTTAACTACAAGGTTGACAAGACGCTTATCGGCGGTGTTGTTATAAAGATCGGGGACAGAGTCGTTGACAGCAGTGTTAAGACCTCCCTTGAGACTCTCAGAAAGAGTTTACTGTAAGAAAGAAAAGATATTTACTTATAAATCATGAAAGGACAGCAGGCTTTATGAAGTTAAATCCGGAAGAGATTAGTTCCGTAATCAAAAAGCAGATAGAGGGCTATAAGGTTAAGCTCGAAACTTCAGATACAGGTACTGTAATCCAGCTGGCTGACGGTATTGCCCGTGTTCATGGACTCGACAAAGCGATGATGGGAGAGCTTCTCCTCTTCCCGGGAGATGTCTATGGAATGGTGCTGAACCTTGAAGAGGACAACGTCGGTGTCGTTCTTCTTGGTGATATGAAGAACATCAGCGAGGGTGATACTGTAAAGACAACCGGACGAGTTGTTGAGGTTCCTGTAGGTGATGCGATGCTGGGACGAGTTGTAAATGCACTCGGACAGCCTATAGATGACAAGGGTCCTATCGTAACAGATAAGGCCAGACAGATAGAGAGAGTAGCTCCGGGTGTTATCACACGTAAGTCAGTTGATACACCACTCCAGACCGGTATCAAGGCTATCGATGCCATGGTTCCGATCGGAAGAGGACAGAGAGAGCTTATCATCGGCGACAGACAGACTGGTAAGACAGCTATCGCTCTTGATACTATCATCAACCAGAAGGGACAGGGCGTTTACTGTATCTATGTTGCAATAGGTCAGAAGGCGTCAACTGTTGCAAATATCGTTAAGACATTAAATGAATATGATGCTATGTCATATACAACGGTAGTAGCGGCTACCGCCAGCGAAATGGCACCTATTCAGTATATAGCACCGTATGCGGGATGCGCTATCGGTGAGGAATGGATGGAGAACGGAAAGGACGTACTTATCATTTATGATGATCTTTCGAAGCACGCTACCGCATACCGTACACTCTCATTGCTCCTGAGAAGACCACCAGGACGTGAGGCTTATCCGGGAGACGTATTCTATCTTCATTCAAGACTTCTTGAGAGAGCTGCAAAGCTTTCCGATGAGCTGGGCGGAGGTTCACTTACAGCCCTTCCTATCATAGAGACACAGGCAGGCGATGTATCTGCATACATCCCTACAAATGTTATCTCTATCACAGACGGACAGATCTATCTTGAGACAGAAATGTTCAATGCAGGTTTCAGACCGGCTGTTAACCCTGGTCTTTCAGTATCACGAGTTGGTGGTGCGGCACAGATCAAGGCTATGAAGAAGATCGCGGCTCCTATCCGTGTTGAGCTTGCACAGTACAGAGAGCTTGCTTCATTTGCCCAGTTCGGTTCAGAGCTGGACGAGGATACCAAGAATAAGCTTGCACAGGGTGAAAGAATCAAGCAGATGCTTGTTCAGTCTCAGTATAAGCCTCTTCCGGTTGAGAAGCAGATCGTAATAATCTATGCGGCCGTAAATAAATATCTTATGGACGTTGAGGTTTCACGTATAGGCGAGTTTGAAAGCGGACTCTTTGATTATATTGGCGCAAATGAGCCTGATATCTTCAGCAATATCAAAAATGAGAAGGTTATCAGCGATGAGACAGAGGCTCTCCTTAAGAAAGCTATCGAAGCATTCAAGGAGAAATTCTAGTGCCTGAAGATAAAAAAATGAAACGGAGGTAAGTTTCTATGGCTTCAATGAGAGGCATCAAGAGACGTCGCGAAAGTGTTCAAAGTACACAGCAGATAACAAAAGCCATGAAGCTTGTTTCTACTGTAAAGCTGCAGAAGGCAAGAGCGAGAGTTGAGGCAAATGAGCCTTATTTCGAGCTTCTTTACAATACTATCTGCTCAATACTTTCCAAGACCTCAAGTCTTGACAGCAAATATCTGGTGAAGAATGAAAGCGCAGGCAAGGCTGTGCTTGTCATGAGTTCCAACAGAGGACTTGCCGGAGGCTATAATTCAAATATTGTAAAGCTTGTTGAAAACAGCGGTTTTGATAAAGAAAATACATATATCTATGCACTCGGACGTAAGGGACTTGAGGGACTTTCACGCAAGGGCTTTACTATCCACAAGGATTATTCGGATATCATAAATGATCCGCTTTATGATGACTGCATGTCTCTTACAAAGGAGCTTCTTGAGCAGTTTGAGAAGGGCGAGATCGGCGAGATATATGTAGCCTACACAGACTTTAAGAATACCGTAGTCCATGATCCGGTAATGAGAAAGCTTCTTCCTGTCGATAAGGAAGACTTTAAGCCGGAGGAAAGCGGTGAATCTGAAGAGGATCAGAAGCTTCAGATGAATTACGGAATAGAGACGGAAATGCAGATACCTGTGAACTTCGGCGTTGCAATGCCGGGCGGCAAGACGCCTGAGGAGAGGGTTCTTAACCTTATCATTCCGAAATATATGACAAATATCATTTACGGTGCATTTCTTGAGTCAATAGCCAGTGAAAATGCAGCCCGTATGCAGGCAATGGATTCAGCAACCGAAAATGCAGACGACATGATCAGCAGACTTTCGCTGCAGTATAACCGCGCAAGACAGAGCTCCATCACACAGGAACTCACGGAGATCATTGCGGGTGCTGAGGCTATACAGTAAGCCAGCAAAAATTCCAAAGGAATTTTTGCGCTTGATCGGCCGACGGAGTCGGACGATCGTGCGAAGCACAGCGGCGCAGACATGTCGCAAAGCGACATGCGGAGGCGATGTGCGAAGCATGAGGCAGAAAACCGCCTTGATTGACCGCGTAAGCGGTCAATCGTGCGAAGTATGACGGGGCTGACGCGAAGCGGCAGAAGCG
>ONVE01000139.1 GCA_900321215.1 uncultured Eubacterium sp.
ATAAGGTGTGGTATCGAGCTTGTAGAGACTCTGAAAAATGAAGGCTACAGGATCATCGCTACCGGAGAAATGGGTATCGGAAATACGACTACCAGTGCGGCAGTAATATCTGCAGCACTCTTTAAGATGCCTGAGGAGATAGTTGGAAGAGGCGCCGGACTTTCTGATTCGGGACTGCTTCATAAGATAAATGTAGTAAAGCAGGGACTTGCATTCCATGCTCTTGACAGCGGGAATGCAGATATAGTAGATATCCTCTGTTCGGTTGGCGGCCTTGATATTGCCGGACTTGCCGGAGTTTTCATAGGCGGTGCCATCTACAGGATCCCTGTTATTATGGATGGTATGATCAGTGCAGCAGCAGCTTTAATAGCTGAAATGATAGTTCCGGGAACAAAGGAATATATGCTGGCTTCGCATATTGGTAAAGAAGCAGGAATGAAATGTGTTCTTGAGGAGCTTAAGCTTAAGGCTGTTATCGATGCAGAACTTAAGCTCGGCGAAGGAACCGGCGCACTTATGATGATACCGTTACTTGATATGGCAGCTGATCTCTACAGGAACGGAACATCCTTTGATGAGATCGAACTTCAGCAATATGAAAGATATGAGCAGTAAAAATGTTAAAGCTTGTGATAGGCGGCAGCGCCTCCGGTAAATCTGAATATGCGGAAGAGCTTATCATTTCTCTTGCAGGAGATGAAAATATTGATTATATCGCAACCATGAAGGCTTATGATGAAGAATCCGTAAAGAGGATAGATGCGCACAGAATAAGACGCTTCGGAAAGTCATTTGTAACTATGGAAAAGCCGGTACGGGTTGCTGAGATTGCCGGTCAGGAGCATAGCCGTTTCGGTATACTTGAATGTGTTTCGAATCTGCTCGCAAATGAGATGTTTTCCGATGAAGGCTATAGTAGTGAAGAGGATCACTGCATGGATGAAAAATGCAGCGGTAATGAAGGAAATCGCGGTAAAGGAAGCAGCGGCAGTGCTGAAAAGATAAATATCGCAGAAAAGGTTGCAGAAGATATCATAAGACTTGCGGAGGATTACGAGGCACTTGTGGTTGTAAGCAACGACATTTTTCAGGACAGCATCATTTATGATGAAAGTGTCGAAGAATATATCCGGGGGCTCGGAATGATCAACAGAAGCCTTGCAGGGAGAGCAGAGACTGTTACCGAGCTTGTATGCGGTATACCGGTGGAGGTAAAAGGGTGAGAGGATTGTTGATCGCACTTTCAATTTATTCCAGAATACCTGTTCCTCAGATAAAATGGAGGGACAAGGATATGAAATATTCTCTATGTTTCTTTCCCTTTGTGGGAGTTATCATAGCAGCCGCACTTGCCGGATGGCAGGAGCTTTCTTCTTATCTCGGCTTCGGAAATATCTTCCGGACTCTGGTCATAACGGTAATCCCGATAATTATCACAGGTGGATTTCATGTAGATGGTTACATGGATACAATGGATGCCTTTCATTCATACAGATCAAAAGAAGAGAAGCTGAAGATACTGAGCGATCCCCATATTGGAGCGTTTTCGGTCATAATGACCATAGCATATTTTTCACTTTTTGCAGCGGCGGTATCTGAGATAACAACTACTGAATATATGCTTCTTGCCGGTGCGGGCTTTGTCATTTCCAGAGTGATAAGTGCATTTATGGTAATATATTTAAAACCTGCAAAGGGTGACGGAATGCTGAAATATTTCAGCGATACTGCCGGTAAGGTGGCGGTAAGTACAGTTCTTATACTGATCCTTGCTGCCGTAAATATCGTCGGCGTTATAATGGTATCATGGTTTATACTTCCGGAAACGGCTGCAGCGCTGCTTTTTGCATTTTATTATAAATATAAATGCTATAAGGAATTCGGCGGAGTTACTGGTGATACGGCAGGCTTTTATGTGACGGTCACAGAGCTTTTGATATGTATTGCTGTAGTAATATATAAGTATATCTGAGGATATTAAAGAATTACATGATTACGGTAATTTGGTGTAATACCGTAAAGGATGAATAAACAGCTTGATCATAAATAGCGTGATAAAATTTAGCATAGAGGATGATTATGGATCTTTTTGTCGGAGGTCATGCCCAGGGAAAGCTTCAGCTTGTGAAGGAAAGCTATGGAGAGGACATTACCATCATAAATGAATTTCATATAAAGATCAGAGACGAACTGCAAAAGTTTGTTGAGACTGCCGGACAAGCGGGCAGTGAAGGCTGCAAAACAGCCGAAGGAAATGATGTAAATTGTACGGAAAAAGAAAAGTATGAGAGCAGAATTTCCGAAGAGTTAAGCGAAAATGAACTGGCGGACATGATATTTGAGAAGCTGACTGCCGGTATCATATATGAAAAAACAGTCATTATTTCTGATGAAATAGGCTGCGGAATAGTTCCGATGGACCGATTTGACCGGTTATGGCGTGATATTACCGGAAAAATACTTGTCAAAACGGCCAAAATATCGGAAAATGTGTTTAGGGTAACTTGTGGGATAGCAAATAAGATAAAATAGGTAACTATGAAGATCAGATTATTTCTTATCAGGCATGGAAAGACTAAGGAAAATGAAGAGAACAGATATATAGGCAGGACGGATTCAGGACTTTCTGAGGGTGGAGCCGAGGAGATCAGAAGAAACGTTCAGCAGGATATATATCCTCAAAATCCTGACATAGTTTTTTCTTCGCCGCTGAAAAGATGTTTAGATACAGCAGGTATTATTTTTCCTTCAAGGGATATCGTTGTATTATCCGAGCTGAAGGAAATTGATTTTGGAATATTTGAAGGTAAGAATCACAGCGAGCTTGACGGGCTGAAATCGTATCAGAAATGGATTGATTCGGGAGGAAAGACAACTATTCCGGAAGGCGAATCAATCAGGGCTTTTACCAAGAGAACCTTGGAGGGCATAAGGCATCTTGAGGACTGCTGTAATAGGCAGTTTGAAGCCCGTGGGAAGAGCAGCCGTGAGGAGATAGACGCTGCGCTTATCTGTCATGGCGGTACTATCATGGCGCTCAGGTCTGCTTTGGAAAAGGGAGACTATTTTGATTATATGACAGAAAATGGTGCCTGCCATATGGTAGAATTATGAATCATCTGATGGCATTTATCATCGGCTTTCTGCTTGATCTGCTGCTTGGGGATCCGCATTCATTTCCTCATCCGGTACGCCTTATGGGCAGAGCGATAGCCGGCTTTACGCGTAAACTGAATAAAGGAAACAGAAGGAAGACCAAAGGGCTTTTAATGGCTGTGCTTATGATACTTTTTACAGGAGGTATAAGCTTTGGTGTTCTTTTTGTATCATACAGAATACATTTTACTGTAGGTATATTTATCGAAGCAGTGATGACGTATCAGTGTCTTGCTGCAAAGCAGCTCAGGGTTGAAAGCATGAAGGTT
This sequence comes from uncultured Eubacterium sp., assembly GCA_900321215.1. Lineage (GTDB taxonomy): Bacteria > Bacillota > Clostridia > Lachnospirales > Lachnospiraceae > Eubacterium_Q. Next base: position 3,429 of record ONVE01000139.1, read on the forward strand.
ATGACAGCCCTCAGAGATGATGGACTTGAAGCCGGCAGAGAGGCTGTTTCAATGATAGTAGGCCGTGATACGAAGGAGCTTTCCGAGGAAGGCGTTATAAAGGCTGCGATAGAGACAGTTGCAGAAAATTCATCAGACGGCGTAATCGCACCGATGATCTTCCTTGCGATCGGCGGACCGGTTCTTGGAATGATCTATAAGGCGGTTAATACCATGGATTCTATGGTTGGATATAAAAATGATGAATTCAGCAGCTTTGGATTCTTTCCGGCTAAGCTTGATGATGTTCTGAACTTTATTCCATCGAGGGTAACAGCAATACTGATGATCGCTGCCTGCAACAGCGGAAGGGATTTCGATTCGAAGAATGCCTACAGGATATTTAAGAGAGACCGTCTTAAGCATGCAAGTCCGAATTCGGCTCAGACTGAAGCGGCAGCTGCGGGCGCTCTTCATTTACAGCTGGCAGGAGATGCCAGTTATTTTGGAGTGATCCATCACAAGGAATTTATCGGTGATCCTGACAGAAAGCCAATGCTGCAGGATATCAGGCGAATGAACGATCTGATGTACAGCACTGCATTTCTGGGCGAGATAATACTTGCTATCGGAATATACGTGTCAGTCTGCTGCATATGTTTGTAAAGGTTCGTAAGGAAACTTTAGTCGTGCTTTGTCAGCCGGATGTGTGATGGTTTATAAGTAATATATGATGGGTTAAAACATTGGAAGGTACATGTAATGCTGCATGGTGGGGATATTTACAGAAATGATATAGTACTGGATTTTTCAGTGAATATAAATCCGTTAGGAAGGCCTGCTGAGGTTGATGAAGCGATCAGACAGGCTTTTTTTGCTATTGAAAATTATCCTGATCCAAGGCATGAGAAGCTTCTCTCGGCTTTAGCTTTATATGCGGAGCTTCCGGAGAAGAGTGTAATAGCCGGAAATGGTGCATCAGAGCTTATCATGGCCGTGATGAGGCTTTTTCAAGGCAGAAGGGTATTTATACCGGCACCTTCTTTTTCAGGATATAAATATGCTGCTGAGGCAGCAGAACTGGATATCAGTTATATATATACGGCAGGTTCCTCTGAAGAATGTTATGATAATGAAAACGTCAGGCTGCTGCAGGCTCTTTCTGATCACTTCAGAGGCATTGATGATGAGGCTTTGTCGGGAAGCCTTCTTGTTGTTACGAATCCGAATAATCCTGACGGAAGGCTGATGGACGAAAAAGAGCTTTCCGGTATACTGGAGCTGGCTGATAAAAAAGGCATAATGGTCCTTATGGATGAGTCATTTATAGGACTTACCGGGAAAGAAGACGGCTGCAGTTTAAAGAGATATGTAAGAGCCGGCAGGAAGGGACTGATGGTGCTTGATTCATTTACGAAGAGCTTTGCTCTGCCTGGAGTCAGGCTCGGAATGCTCTATACGGCAGATGAGAACTTAAAGGCAGGGCTGGCGAAGCTTATGCCGGAATGGAATATTTCATGCTTTGCGGATGCAGCAGGAATAGAGGCTTCTAAGCACAGAGATTTTCTTATAAAAAGCGCAGAATATATCAGTAATGAGAGAAAGAACTTTACTGATGAGATTAAAAACAGCTTTGCGGATGCCGGAAAAAACGTGCAGATATTTGAAAGCGCCGCAAATTATATACTTTTTAAATCTGATACGGAGCTATATGATAAAATGCTTTCCCACGGAATACTTATCAGAGACTGCAGTGATTATCCGGGATTTACAGGAAAATACTATTACAGAGCTGCGGTGAGAAAGCAGGAAGATAATATGGTCTTCATTGAGAAACTCAGAGAATGTCTGAAATGAAGATACGGGAGACGAAATGACAGTAGAAACGGTAAAACCTGAAGATATTGAAAAAAGAAG
>ONVE01000114.1 GCA_900321215.1 uncultured Eubacterium sp.
GTGCAGGCAGCGGTTGGAGAAGTGAATTGTGGTAAGATGAAGACAGGCTGCATTTGGAATCTGTGCAGGCAGCGGTTGGAGAAGTGAGTTTACGGTAAGAGGCAGGTTGACAAAAATATCATATGTGATACAATAATAAAACATATGTTCGGTCAGGAGGCTGTTTTTCGATGGAAGAGATAAAATATATTACTATAAAGGGCGCGAGAGAACATAATCTTAAGAATGTGGATTTAAAGCTCCCGAGGAATAAATTTATAGTGTTTACGGGACTTTCAGGCTCGGGAAAGTCGAGTCTTGCATTTGATACCATTTATGCGGAGGGACAGAGAAGATATGTGGAATCCCTCTCATCTTATGCGCGTATGTTCCTTGGCCAGGCTGATAAACCTGATGTTGATAAGATCGAAGGACTTTCTCCGGCAATATCAATAGATCAGAAGTCGACCAACAGAAACCCTCGTTCAACAGTCGGAACGGTTACCGAGATTTATGATTATCTGCGTCTTCTTTACGCGAGGATCGGTATTCCGCACTGCCCGAAGTGCGGCAAGGTCATCGACAGACAGACTGTTGACCAGATGGTGGACAGTATCATGACACTTCCGGAGAGGACAAAGTTCAGCATACTTTCGCCTGTTGTAAGAGGCAGAAAGGGCGAGCACGAGAAGGTGCTCCAGCAGGCTAAGAAGAGCGGCTACGTCAGAGTTATGGTGGACGGAAATCTCTACGGCCTGGATGAAGAGATCAAATTAGAGAAGAATAAAAAGCATAATATAGATATCGTGATAGACAGACTTGTCATCAAGGAGGGCATCGAGCAGAGACTTGCAGGTTCTATCGAGCAGGCGCTGCACCTCTCTGAGGGTATTGTTAAATGTGAAATAGTGGACGGAGAGACGCTTACATTTTCGGACAGCTATTCATGTCCGGACTGCGGTATCAGTATTGATGAGATAGAGCCGAGAAGCTTTTCCTTCAATAATCCGTTCGGAGCATGTCCGGTCTGTACAGGACTTGGCTTTAAGCATGAATTTGATATAGATCTTATGATACCGGACAAGAAGAGAAGCTTAAATGACGGTGTTTTTGCGGTGCCGGGCTGGCAGTCCAGCGGTGATGCGAAGAGCTTTACCCATGCGATGCTTCTGTCACTTTCTGAGGAATACGGCTTTTCTCTGGATGCACCATGGTCTGAGCTTTCCGATGAAGTTAAGGACGTCATTTTAAATGGTGTTAAGGGCAAGAAGATCAAGGTTGCTTATGCCGGACAGAGGGGCTTCGGCGTATATAATGTCGCATTTGAAGGCCTGATCAAGAATGTACAGCAGCGTTACAGGGAGACCTCATCTGAAGCGATGAAGGCAGAGTATGAGGAGTTTATGACATTTATCCCTTGTGAGGAATGTCACGGAATGAGACTTAAACCAACCTCGCTTGCAGTTACAATATCAGGCAGGAACATCTATGATGTGACTGAGCTTCCGGTAGAGGAGTTAAATGACTTTATATCGAAGATCGAGCTTACCGATAGAGAGAAGATGATCGGCGGACAGATACTCCGTGAGATATCTGCGAGAACAAAGTTCATGGTGGATGTCGGACTGAACTATCTGACTCTTTCGCGAGCAACAGCAACGCTTTCCGGTGGAGAGGCACAGAGAATAAGACTTGCCACACAGATCGGCTCAGGTCTTGTGGGCGTTTCATATATACTTGATGAGCCTAGTATCGGACTTCATCAGAGGGATAACGACAAGCTTATCGCGTCTTTAAAATCTCTTCGTGATCTCGGCAATACGCTTATTGTCGTTGAACATGACGAGGACACAATGAAGGCTGCTGATTATATAGTTGATATAGGACCGGGCGCCGGCAAGAACGGAGGAACGATAGTTGCCGAGGGTACTGCCGAGGAGATCATGAAGTCACCGAATTCCCTCACAGGCAAATATCTTTCGCATGAGCTTGAGATAGAGGTTCCTTCTGTTAGAAGAAAACCAACGGATTATATCAGTATCAAGGGCGCGAGGGAGAATAATCTTAAGAAGATAGATGTTGAAATACCGCTCGGAGTATTTACCTGCGTTACAGGCGTTTCAGGCTCCGGAAAGAGCTCACTTGTAAATGAGATCCTTAAGAAGAAGCTTCTCAGGGATCTGAACAGGGCAAGGGTCAAGCCGGGTAAGTATGACAGCATTTCCGGCTATGATAAGCTTGATAAGGTCATAGATATAGACCAGTCGCCGATAGGACGTACGCCAAGATCAAATCCTGCAACATACACAGGAGTATTTGATCTGATAAGAGATCTTTTTGCCGGAACAAAGGATGCAAAAGCATTTGGATACAGTAAGGGGCGCTTTTCATTTAATGTATCGGGCGGACGCTGCGAGGCCTGCAAGGGTGACGGTATCATTAAGATCGAAATGCATTTCCTTCCGGACATCTATGTACCATGTGAGGTGTGCGGCGGCAAAAGATATAACAGAGAGACTCTGGAGGTAAAATATAAGGGCAAGAATATCTACGAGGTCCTTGATATGACCGTGGAGGAGGCCTGTGAATTTTTCGAAAATGTACCTTCTGTAAAGCGCAAGATTGAAACTTTAAGAGATGTAGGACTTGGTTATGTGAAGCTTGGACAGCCTTCAACAACGCTTTCGGGCGGCGAGGCACAGCGTATTAAGCTTGCGGCAGAGCTTTCTAGAAGAAGCACCGGCAGGACGATCTATATACTGGACGAGCCTACGACAGGACTTCATTTCGATGATGTAAAAAAACTGCTTGAGATACTTCAGAAGCTGACAGATGGCGGAAATACTGTAGTTGTTATTGAACACAATATGGATGTCATCAAGGAAGCGGATTATATAATAGATCTCGGACCGGAAGGCGGAAGCGGCGGCGGAACCGTTGTTGCAGCCGGAACTCCTGAGGAGGTCGCAAAATGCAAGGCTTCATATACCGGTCAGTATCTGAAGAGATATCTGAAGAAGTAAGGAATTTATCTTAGTGCATTTTCTGCAGACACTTGTTATAATGATTCTGATATTTAGGGAATGATTATATGGAACGATGACATTTTGTCATAGGAGGAATGAAAATGTTTTGTTTCAAATGTGGAAATGAACTGAAGGATGACGCATTATTCTGTACATCATGTGGTGCGCCTACAGTAAACAATCTTCAGGCGTTAACAGAATTTGAAAAAAATAAAAATACTGCGGTGGAGAAAGCGGAAGAAACCGCAGAACCGGAGAAAGCAGCAGAGCAGGAA
>ONVE01000217.1 GCA_900321215.1 uncultured Eubacterium sp.
AGAATCCACAAGGATAATGACCTTATTCTTGTCAATCTTGATAAATCCGGTTCCGACAGAAGCGATCATCTCTTCACCGGCAGCAGTTACAAGATGAAGTGTCCCCGGAACTATCGGCGCTATCATTTTTCTATGTCCAGCCATAACTCCGTATTCACCGTCCAGAGTAGGAAATCTGAGAGACTCTACCTCTCCGTCATAATACGGGCTGTCTGCTTCACGTATATCAACATAAAATGTTGCCATGTTTTATTCCTCTTCAAGCTTTTTAGCTTTTGCATACGCGTCTTCAATCGTTCCGACATTATAGAAGGCATTTTCAGGAAGCTTATCAACCTCGCCGCCTATTATGGCCTCCACGCCCTTGATCGTATCCTCAACAGGGACGTAAACACCCTTATTACCTGTAAATTTCTCAGCCACGAACATAGGCTGGGACAAAAATCTCATTATACGTCTTGCTCTTTCTACTACATTTCTGTCCTCGTCCGAGAGCTCATCCATACCGAGAATGGCAATGATATCCTGAAGCTCACTGTACTTCTGAAGTATCTCCTGCGCTCCTCTGGCAGCATTATAATGTCTCTCTCCAACGTAGCTTGCCTCAAGTATTCTCGAGGTTGAAGCGAGCGGATCAACCGCCGGATAGATACCCTGCTCGGCTATCCTTCTTGAAAGTACCGTAGTTGCATCAAGATGGGTAAATGTAGTCGCAGGCGCCGGATCCGTAAGGTCATCCGCAGGAACATAAACCGCCTGAACGGAAGTTACGGAGCCATTCTTGGTAGATGTGATCCTCTCCTGAAGAGTACCCATCTCATTTGCAAGTGTCGGCTGGTAGCCCACAGCCGAAGGCATACGTCCAAGCAGAGTCGAAACCTCAGAACCTGCCTGTACGAATCTGAATATATTATCTATAAAAAGGAGTACATCCTTTCCCTGTTCATCTCTGAAATACTCTGCCATGGTAAGTCCGGTCAGAGCAACTCTCATACGGACTCCCGGTGACTCATTCATCTGTCCGAATACCATCGCTGTCTTCTCAATGGTGCCGCTTTCCTGCATTTCTCTCCAGAGATCGTTTCCTTCCCTGCTTCTTTCACCGACGCCGGTGAAGATAGAGAAACCATTGTGCGCCATGGCAACATTATGGATGAGCTCCTGGATAAGTACTGTCTTACCTACTCCGGCTCCTCCGAAGAGACCGATCTTTCCACCTCTCTGATAAGGCTCGAGAAGATCTATGACCTTGATGCCTGTTTCAAGTATTTCAACATTTACGCTCTGCTCTTCAAAGGCAGGCGCTTTTCTGTGTATGCAGTTTCTCTCGGCATCCTCCGGGATATCGCCCAGACCGTCGATAGGGTCTCCGAGAACATTGAACATCCTTCCGAGAGTGACATTTCCTACAGGAACCTTTATGCCGCTTCCTTCCGAAAAGACTTCATCTCCTCTGGCTATTCCCTCGCTCTGAGAAAGCATGATGCATCTGACTATATGATCAGGAAGTATCTGCGATACCTCCATGACTCTCTTCTCGTTTCCCACGTAAAGATATAAAGCATCCCTTAACTTCGGCATGCTGCCTTCTGTAAATTCAACTTCTATTACAGGTCCCGATACCTGAACTATCTTACCTTTATTCAAGATACAGCCTCCCCTGTCTTCTTCTTTTTCTTACGTCTTAATGCCTTTGCTCCTGCTGCGACCTCAGTTATCTCCTGGGTTATCGCTGCCTGCCGCACTCTGTTATATTCCACGGAAAGCTCGGACATTATCTCCTCCGCATTATCATTTGCAGAATTCATGGCTGTCATTCTGGCGTTCTGCTCAGAGCAGAAGCTGTCTATCATTGCGCCGTATATAAAGCCCGCAAGATACATCGGAACAACATTATCTATTACATCCGTAAATGAAGGATAAAACTCATAATTCTCATATGAATCCTCACCCGGACCAATTCTTTCCAGAAATCTTCTTCTGTTGAGAGGCAGTATCCTCTTTCTCTCAACCACCTCTGTGATACCGTTTATATTGGTATATACGATGAATACATCCTTATAAAGCCCCTCATCAAAGCCTGTAAGTATCGCACTGGCGGTCTTTCTGGCTATGTGAAGGCTCGGATCCATGGCAGGATAGCTGTAGCTTTCGACCATAGGAATGTTATGCTTATAAAAATAAGCCCTTCCGACCTCGCCCATCACATAAAGATAAGTCTTTTTGTACTTTTTCATGAGTCTCTCGGTCTCGCGGATAACATTTGAATTATATGATCCCGCCAGTCCCTTATCAGCCGTTATGACGAAGATCGCGCAGACCTCCCTGCCTGCTCCGCCTTCACCCATTTTCTCCTCATCGGTATAAAAATAGCTGCTGTCAACGCTGTCAACACGTCTCAGCATACGGCTGAACTCCTGATTCAGCATGTCAAAAAAAGGCTTGGTCTTCTCATACTCATTTTTAGCCTTACGCATCTTGGTAGTAGAGATAAGATACATGGCATTTGTTATCTTCTGAGTATTTTTAATTGTATTTATCCTGTCCTTTATCTCCTTGGCTCCAGACACCTAAACCACCTCTGCCTCTTATTCGAGTGAATCTATAAAGCTCTTTGCTTCTTTTTTGATCAGATCTATCTGTTCATCTGTGATCACTCCGTCTCTGTCGATAGCGGCACAGACTTCCGGATACATATCTTCAAAATAGTCAAGCATTTTAGAATTGGTCTCATTTATCCTGCTGATATCAACATCCTGCATATTATGGTTAAGCGCCGAAATAAGCGTTATTACCTGCTGATGCTGAGACATCGGATGGTTCTGCGGCTGACGCAGAAGTCTCATAAGACCCTTGCCGTAATACAGCTGTTTCTTGGTAACATCATCCAGATCACTTGAGAACTGGTTGAAGACCTCCATTTCCCTGTACTGCGCAAGATCCAGTCTGAGGCTGCCCGTTGCCTTCTTCATGGCTTTTGTCTGGGCCGCACCACCTACACGGGATACCGAAAGTCCGACATTTACCGCCGGTCTCTGTCCCGAAAAGAACAGACTGCTTTCGAGGAATATCTGTCCATCTGTTATGGAAATGATATTCGTCGGTATATATGCCGAAACATCTCCGGCCTGAGTTTCAACGATAGGGAGCGCCGTCATGGAGCCTCCGCCCTTCTCATCCGAAAGATGAGCCGAACGTTCAAGCAGTCTTGAATGCAGATAGAATACATCTCCCGGATAAGCCTCTCGTCCCGGAGAACGCTCCAGCAGAAGACTGAGTGCTCTATAAGCTATCGCATGCTTTGAAAGATCATCATAAATGATAAGCACATCTCTTCCGGTATTCATAAAATACTCGCCAAGAGCCGTTCCTGCGTAAGGTGCGATGAACTGTATAGGTGCAGTCTCGCCTGCAGAAGCATTTACGATGATGGTATATTCCATCGCTCCGTTCTCTGTAAGATTCTGCATCAGATGCGCTATACTGCTGGCCTTCTGGCCGATCGCCACATAGATGCAGATAACATTTTTATTCTTCTGGTTAAGTATAGTATCAATGGCTATGGCAGTCTTACCGGTCTGCCTGTCGCCTATAATAAGCTCTCTCTGGCCTCTTCCAACAGGAAACATGGAATCAATGGTCAGAAGTCCTGTTTCCATAGGCTTATCAACCGGCTGTCTGTCTATTATTCCCGGTGCAGGCGATTCGATAGCTCTGTATCCGTCCGCAGGGATCTCTCCCTTGCCGTCCACAGGCTCGCCGAGTGCATTTACCACTCGCCCAACAAAGGCTTCACCCACAGGAATACCCGCGGTCTTGCCTGTCCTGTAAACAAGGCTGTCATCCGTTATCTCATCATCGTCGCCGAAGATTATAACGCCAACCTCACCATGTCTAAGGTCCTGGATCATTCCCTTTACACCGCACTCAAAAGCAACGATCTCGCCGTAGGTTGCACGGTCAAGTCCCGAAACTACAGCAATACCGTCACCGACAGTTACAACGTGTCCGATCTCGGCTGCACGTGCTTCCGGTTTCCAGTTTTTAACATTTTCCCTGACAAGACTGACGACGTCGCCTTCTCCTGTAAGGCCGCCGATCATATCTACAAACTGTCTGAGCCTTCCTTCTGTGGTCCAGTCATAAACCTCGCTTCCGTAGCAGAGTCTGAAGCCATTTCCGAGAGTATCGTCCTTCTTCCATTCAAGACTTATCTCCCTTCCCTTTTTCTTAGAGAGAAATGCTTCAAAACCGGATCTCTGTTCGTCCGAAGGAGCCTCAGCAGCGTAAAGAACAGCCTTATCAGCCGTAAGCTTCTCACTCATTACTGTTTACCCCTTTCGGCATCACGAAGAAACGCATCAAAATTATCACTGAGGCTGGAATTCACTATCTGCTCTGCAGCTTCAGCGATTATATCCTTAGCCTCATCATCGGCGCTGCGGATGATCCTCTTCTTCTCTCTCTCCGCAGTATCCTTTGCATCACGAATTATCTTATCAGCATCAGCCTCTGCCTTCTCAAGGCGGTCTTTTCTGATAGCCCCGAGCTCAGCCTCTGCTTTACTCTTTTTCTCACTAATCTCAGCATCTGATGCAGCGAGCTTATCCTCGTACTGCTTCTTCAGCTTCTCGGCGTCAGACTTTGCAGCCTCGGCCTTTTCTTCCATCTCTTTGAAATGCTCCTGCCTCTTCTCCATAAATTCCTTTACCGGCTTGTAAAGGATCACATAAAGTCCTGTGAAAAGGATCGCAAAGTTAAGAAGATGAAGAAGTATCTGCTGAATATCTATATTAAGCGGCATCCTTATGCCTCCTTTTTCAAATAATCTCTTGTCAACAAATGTTACTCTTATCTATCTCGTCAAAGCACCATTTCTCCGCTACATGACGAATATGATAAGTATCGCAACGATAAGTGCATAAATGATAGCTGTCTCGATGAATACAAGTCCGAGCATGAGGGAAGTTCTGATATTTCCGGCAGCCTCAGGCTGTCTTGAGATTCCTTCTGCTGACTTTGAGATAGCCATACCCATTCCTATAGCACCTGCAGCTGCTGCAAGTCCAACAACGATAGCTGCTGCCATTGCCTTGCTGCCTGTTGAGCTGCTGTCTGAAGCTTCTTCCTTCTCGTTATCGGCAGTCAGAGTTTCCGCATCCTGCATAACTACTGTCTTTTCTGCTGCACTGACTACTGTCTTTGCACTGTTATCCTTCTTCTTATCACTCATTGCCATAACCGGAATAGACACAGCAAGCATTACTATGATAACCGCAAGAAATACCGGCATGATCTTTAATACTTTATTCATTTTACTAATCCCTCCTGGAAAAACATTTATTCAGTAACCGACTGATTTACAGCGGCTCTTTTTCTAACCTTCTTCTCTGACGGTTCGGAAACCTCTCCGTAGAACAGTGCCGTCAGCATTGTAAGGACATACGCCTGTATAAGAGCATGTATAAGTGTAAAGAGTATACCTACAACAACAGGCAGTACAAAGCTCAGCGTGATGTAATAGTAAACCATTTCTGTTACCAGAAGACCGCTGAGAAGCGCTCCGAAAAGTCGGAAGCTCATTGATATCGGAAGTGAGAAATCCTTAAGTGTCTTGAGGACTCCCTTACCTCCATTTTCAGCTATTCCTCCTGACATTATCGCGAAGTACGACATGAAGCCCATTGAAATGGCCGCATTGATATCCGCAAGCGGAGCAGGAAGAGCCATAGACATTCCGCCGGTAGTTACCGCCTGGAATCCCAGAAGCTCAAAGCATGTTCCGACGAAGATATATGTACCCGCCGTAAAAACGTAAATGCCCAGGAAACGGTTTCTGTGAGGGCTGTTCTTCTCTGCAAGATTCTTGAAAAGACCTACCCACTCTTCTACAAACACCTGAAATTTGCCCGGAACGATCTTAAAGCGTGGTATCGCAAATATCCTTATGATCAGCGCAAATATAAGTATTGCAGCCGTTACGACATAAGCCGATACAAGCGACGGATTGACGTCGATAAGACCAAAGAGGCTCATCCTGTTTTCGTCATGCAGAACCGCATCCTTCATGGTCTCCTTGATAGTCTCCGAACGTTCATTTCCTCCGAAAACAAATGATAAAACAGTCAGGATCACAACCACAAAAAGCATGATCGAAAATGTCTTTATTCTTTTTCTTTTTGTCATGATACCGTACGTCATCTCCTCTCAGAAATACTTCCTACATTATAGTTTTTCATATAATCAATGTCAATCAATAATACCTTATTTAAGCGCCTCTGTGAGCCTTTTAAAAATGTATTAAACTGCACATTTTTTACAGTACATCCGCTGCACTGACGGCTGTACTTACTGCTGTACTGAGGGCTGCACTTACAGCTGTACTGAGACCTGCGCTTACAGCTTCACTGACGGCTGTACTTACTGCTGTACCTAGGGCTGCACTTACAGCTTCACTTCACCCGCGACGAGGGAGTAGATTATCTTCTCTTTTACCTTAAGTCCTCTGATACCGGTAAGCGCTTTTGCATAAAGCTCAAGCTGAGGTTTATATCTTTTGATCAGGGTAAGCTTATTCGCAGTCTTATCGGACTTATAATCCATTATTACCGCTTCGCCATCCTCATCTATAAAATATCCATCAATGATACCCTGGATGATGACCGTTCCGCTGCCTTCCTGTCCGATGCCGAGCTCCTTCGATGGTACACCCATGGTGAATTCGGCTTCCTTATAGAGTTTTCCTCTTCTGTCTGCCTCCTTCATCCTTCCGAAAAGCTCAGTATCCGCAAAACGTATCATTAGCTCTATATCATTTCTCTCATAGAATCCGGCTCTGTCATCCTCTGAAAAGCAGTCCAGTGTAAGTACTCTTTCTATCTCCTTCTTCATATCCTCAGCCGAATCGATCCTTTTAAAATCAATCAGCTCATATACTCTGTGAATGAGAGTACCTCTTCCTGCAGCATCATATGTCTCAGTGTCCTTCACTTCCTCTGCAGCAGGA
>ONVE01000115.1 GCA_900321215.1 uncultured Eubacterium sp.
GAAGAAAGTAACAGGATACATTAAATTACAGATACCTGCAGGCAAGGCAACTCCTGCACCACCTGTTGGACCTGCACTTGGTCAGCACGGTGTAAATATCGTTCAGTTTACTAAGGAATTCAATGCTAAGACTGCAGATATGGGAGATACAATCATCCCTGTAGTTATCACAGTTTACGCAGACAGAAGCTTCAGCTTCATCACAAAGACTCCACCTGCAGCAGTTCTTCTTAAGCAGGCATGCAATATCAAGTCTGGTTCCGGTAAGCCGAATAAGGATAAGGTTGCCAAGATTTCAAAGGATAAGATTAGAGAGATCGCTGAGAAGAAGTTACCTGATCTGAACGCCGGATCTGTTGAGGCTGCTATGAGCATGATCGCAGGTACAGCTCGTTCAATGGGTATTGTAGTAGAAGACTAATCTTAAAAATATATTTGAGTGGAAGAGAGGAAGACTCTCGATAAAACCACAGGAGGATTCGTAATGAAAAAAGGTAAGAGATATCAGGAAGCTGTAAAGCTTGTAGAGAAGACAAAGTTATATGATCTTGAGGAGGCAGTTTCAATCCTTAAGAAGTCAGCAAATGCAAAGTTCGATGAGACAATCGAAGCACACATCAGACTTGGTGTTGATGGACGTCATGCAGATCAGCAGGTACGTGGTGCCGTTGTTCTTCCTCACGGAACAGGTAAGACTGTAAAGGTTCTTGTTTTCGCTAAGGGTGACAATGTTGATAAGGCACTTGCTGCAGGCGCTGATTACGCTGGTGGCGATGAGCTCGTTCCAAAGATCCAGAATGAAGGATGGCTTGATTTCGATGTAGTTATCGCTACACCTGACATGATGGGCGTTGTTGGACGTCTCGGACGTGTACTTGGTCCTAAGGGACTTATGCCAAATCCAAAGGCTGGTACAGTTACAATGGACGTTGTAAAGGCTATCGAGGATGTTAAGGCTGGTAAGATCGAGTACAGACTTGACAAGGCTAATATCATCCACGTTCCAGTTGGAAAGGCTTCTTTCTCAGAGGAGAATATTTCAGATAACTTCAGCGCACTTATGAGCGCTATCATCAAGGCTAAGCCAGCTGCTGCAAAGGGACAGTATCTTAGAAGTGTTACAATCACATCTACAATGGGCCCTGGCATCAAGCTTAACCCTATCAAGTTTGCTGAGTAATTATTTATTATATATAGCAGATTAAAAAAGAACCGCAGTTCTATTTATGGAACATGCGGTTCTTTTTAATTTACTGTTGATTTATATGTGTGAATTTAGTACAATAATACTAGCAAAATTTGTGAAATATTGTAAGTTCTATATAATTTTGTGATCGTTATACCCGCCATTTAAACGGGAAAATACTATATAATGAAGGGGAGCGAATAAATGGAAAAAGAAAAGATCAAAGAAAAGCTTGCAGAGCTTATCAAAGAGGTTATGCCGGAGGTTGATGAGGACATCAAGTTTAATGTTGATATTGAGCAGGAATATGGGGTTAATTCAATTTCTATCATTAAGCTTATTATTGCGATAGAAAAGGCATTCGAGGTCGATTTTTCGGATTATGAGCTTGCGCTTGATAATTATTCGACATTTGATGATGTGGTTAACAGTATCGCAAAAAAACTTGATGATTTAGACTGATAGGAGGAGAAGAAATATGGCAAATATTAAAAAATTACCGGTTACTTATCCTATGATAACTTCATGGACCTGGCATTCAGCACTTTTTTCTATTCTTTCAAATGATGAAAATGCAAAAAAGTGGATCTTCAGCAATTATATTCAGCTGAGATGCTACAATATACAGGAGATCTTTACAGGTGATGATATGCTTCTTGCAGATATCATGCCGGGAAGCAGCTCGCTTAAGGAGTGTCCTTATCTTATAACTTCTATCATGACAAACCAGCAGATCAGAAGCTATACAGGAAATATCATCGATTTCATCATCAAGACTCTTGATATCGGCGGATATGTATACGGCGTATTTGATGAGGCAAGAATTCTTAGTGAATATGATGTGGATTATAAGTTCCCTCACGAGCTTTTCATTTACGGATATAACCTTGACGAAGAAGTTTTCTATGTAGGAGACTTTACATTTAAGGATCACTATTCATACAGCACAGTATCTTTCAAGGATATTGAGAAGGGCTATGATGTTATCTCAGCTCCTGAGGATCATATGTTCAAGGATGATTATAAGGGCACAAGAGGTCTTTATGTAATATTCAAGAATACAGATACACCTTACTACGAGGTTGATCTGAGATTCATCAGAGATACACTCAGAGAGTATCTGAATTCGGTTGATTCCAAGGATCATTTCAGAATGATGAGAAACAGATTCACTGATACAACCTTCGGAATAAATGTATATGACCGTGTTCTTGACAGAATCCGCGAACAGATGGCAAAACCTGAACCGGATTTCGATATCAGAGCGCTGCATCTTATGTATGATCACAAGGTTCTTATGTTTGAGCGTATCAAGTATCTTATGGCAAATGGATACCTTAAGTATAACGAGGACATCATCAGATCATACGGCGTTGTAGTTAAGAATATGCTTACCGCAAGAAACCTGCTCATTAAGATTTCTTTAAATGACAATGTAGCAGAGGCTGTGAAGTTTAAGCAGTACTTCAATATTGCAAAGGAGAAGGAGCTTGGGGTTCTTCTCGAGATACTTGCAGAATTGGATAACAAGATCAGTTAATTCTAAACCTCAGGCGGGTTGACTATAGACCCTCCTGAGGTATTTTTTCGGAAAGGGTAATCCGGTGGAACTTTATATCTATAAAATTGAATATGATATCTTCTATGAGAGAGAGAAGGAAATACTCGGAGAACTGCTTTCTGACAGAAGGATTAAGGCTGAAAGACTTAAGAATAAGAAGAACAGGGCTGTTTCGATGGCTGCAGGGCTTGTACTTCAGAAGGTATTCCGGGAGGAGTATGGTATAGAGCTTCGTGACGGCGATCTGACTGCCGGAGAGCATGGTAAGCTGCAGATCAAAGAAAAGGCCTTTAATATATCCCATTCGGGAGATTTCGTGGTGCTTGCAGTATCAGACAGTGAGATAGGTGTCGATATCGAATGTAAAACGGATCCGGGAAGAAGAGTGACCGAAAGGTTCTTTACAGAGGCAGAGAAAAGCTATGTCAGAAATGATGATGATTTCAGACGGATCTGGACCATGAAGGAAGCCTTTATAAAATGTCTTGGAAAAGGGCTGAGCATACCGCTCAGGAGCTTTTCGGTTGCCACGCAGGATGAGAAGCAGGCTGAAGTGAAGGCTGTGGATCGGGCTGCAGATCAGATTGTGAATCACTCTGTGGATCAGGTTGCTGGTTCAGACAGAGGGAATAAGTTGTGCGGTGGTATCTCGACAACGTGTGAGGTTGACATAATACAGGAAGAGTACTTTGATGATCCGGCGGAAATCTGCAGCAGGATAGGCTTTGATGATTTTGATATAACTGATGGCGATAACAGGTACCATTTGGCTCTTTGTACAGACCGTATTGTTATAAAAAATGGGTATTTTGTTAAATATTTAGGGTGTTTATTTCCATATAAAGTGGTATAATAATTATATTAGTGAATAAGTATTTGTATCGGGAGGACTAGCTCCAGTGGGGACCGGTGCAGATCATTATATTTCGGATTTGCGAAATATCTAAAAAGTTCAGTTGGGGAATTTAATGAGTCAGAAAAGTATCAATCAGGAAAACGATAATACTTACGAAACAGGAGAGAACGGATCACCTAAGAAGGTGAAGAAATACAGCCGAGGTACTTATATCATAGGTATTGCGGTCTTTTCGCTTATCGCTCTTCTTGTTTTTGTGAGCAATTTTAAAACTATATTTCATATATATGATGATATCAGTAAGAAGTTAAATGAAGGAGAAGAGCTGAAGGAAGACGATTATGTGACCTTTAGTCTCAACCAGGGATATTATATCAAGGCCTATGCCGAGGCAGATTACAAGCTTTACGGCGTAATTCCTTCAGGAAGAGTGTATTATTATCTGGTTCAGCTTAAGAACGGAAAATACATCTCTGTATCTGCAAGACGTAATCTTGCGGCGAAGATCGATAACATCATTTCCGGCAAGAGTGATGAAAATGTAAAGATCTCGGGACAGCTGGAGAAGCTGAATGATCAGATACAGGTATACTACAATAAGACGCTCAGTTCATTTGCATTAAATGATGAGGATTCGGAAGGAGTATTCAATCTGACCATTGACGCTACAGAGAAGAGTACTTCGACTATTCTTCTTATATGCGCATCACTTGTGATGGCACTTTTCTTTACACTGCTTCTTGTAAGATCATATAAAAAGCTGCAATAAGATATAGAAATAAAAAAACCGCAAACCTTAAAGGATTGCGGTTTTTATAATGCGCGTTAGAGGATTCGAACCCCCGACCTTTTGGTCCGTAGCCAAACGCTCTATCCAGCTGAGCTAAACGCGCATGTGTTATCTAAACAACGCTTGAATTATATCAACTGTATTATGATGTGTCAAGAGACTTTTTCATTTTAGCAAAAAAAATTTTTTATAAATGATCAAAATATCTGCGGATAAAAAAATATGAAAAAAAGTAAAAATAGTACTTGCTTTTTTTTAAACATTGTAATATAATCTCATTTGTTGTGAACAATATCACTTTTGGGCTATCGCCAAATGGTAAGGCACTGGACTCTGACTCCAGCATTTTCAAGGTTCGAATCCTTGTAGCCCAGCTAGTCCTCAGACAATGTCTGAGGATTTTTTTTGACTATAAGGCAATTATGTATTAATATAGAAGAAGGATGCATTAAGTGAAACGTTGATGAATTGCACTTAAATGAGGAAGAAAGTATGAAGATTGGAAGTTGGAATAAATTAAAGGTTACAAATAAAACAGATTTCGGAATCTATCTGTCCGATGGCGAGGGAGATGTGCTTCTTCCGATTAAGCAGGTTCCTGAAGGAACCAAGAAGGGCGATGAGCTTGAGGTTTTCATC
>ONVE01000036.1 GCA_900321215.1 uncultured Eubacterium sp.
CTTCATAGGAACAGTAGCTTCGATGTAGTCATCCTTAAGCGTATAGTCAATAGGGATCTCAAATGTTATAGGTACTGCGCCTTCAACGCCTGAGCCCATCATTTCACGCTCATAATCTTCCTGTGTGAAGCCTGCCTGCTCAAAATAAGTATTAAGCTTTCTTATCTGAGAAGGTCCCTTAACAGCTGACTGTAAAAGCTCCAAATAGTCATCTGCAACATCACTGTCAACGTACTTTTTCTTAACGAAGGAAGCACCGCTGTCATCAAGCTTTGACATAACATCATTAAGTGTATCCTTGCTGATGTACTGTGGAACTATACCAGTCTCTGAAGATGTATCACCGATTGTATAAATGATACGGATTCCATCAGGGATCGACTGTGCCTCAAGCTGATCAAATGCTACCGCCATGCTGTAGGAATCAAATACGCTTTCAAGTCTCTGTGTATTGAAGTATGTTACAACCAGCTGACTCTTTAAGTAGTTTTTATTCGTTCCGTTAGCGATACCGTCGTTATCAGCATCTACAGGATTTGAATAGATAGTCTCACCATTTCTCTTGTCATATACTGCTATCATTCCGCTCTTAACATCAGCATAAAGCTTCAGGCTGTCGGATTCAGCAGCAAGCACCATATCCGGCACATTCTTGCCGCTGTCATTAAGCGGTTTAAATTCTGTACCTTCAACATAATCATAATCGGTTATATATTTCTCATAACCGTTATATAATGCATATTTTATAAGATATCTTACGCCCCATATTCCAACAACAACGAGTATGGCTGCTAAAACAATGAGAGTCGTCTTATTGATCTTAAACTTTTTCTTCTGTTTGAGGTCGAGCTCCTTGAGAGCCTTCTTCTGTTCTTTAGTCTTTGCCATTTTCTCGCCTCCTTAAGAACGGAATATCAGTTCCTGATAGATGCTATGCAGGAAGCTGTATACCTGATTAACAAGATTTACGAGAAGCAGCAGGATGAAGATGATCAGAAGCAGCGCAACAAGCGTAAGAAAAAGTGTAACGATCGTCTTTCCCAATGTAAAGTTATGCACTGTCATGATACCTATAAGCATCATGAAGAATGTATAAGCAATACCGATACCAAGTATCATGTAGTAAAATGCAGCCTCATCAAGTGTAATGAACTGGCTTACAAATGTAGCGAGAAGGAAGCAGAATGTAGCCGGTACAGTTGAATAACCGATGGCTATAATGATATCCTTCAGTCTTCCTTTACCATCAAGAAGACAGGTGATCGACCAGTTTCCTATTGCAAGAAGCAGGAAAAGGAACAGTACCGATATAAGCTCGTTGAAGGAGTCTACATTTCTCGGATCTACATCATTTACTATAAAGCAAGCCGAAATACGATTGATGGAAAAGCTGAATGAGAAAAGCATTGTAAGAAGTATTGCTACGAGAACGCTTCCTCTTTCACGGTGACGTATCTCATAGAAACCGTCAGCAGGATGGCTTACTGTGTAAAATGCATATTTTACTTTTTCTTTAAAAACAGCCATCGTCATAGCAATCCCTCCTCTCTTACTTTTCCTTTCTTCTTATTTCGGATCTTTTTAAATACTACCAGAACAACTATAAGTGCGATCACAACTGTCATGATCTTTCCCATGTTGTTGGCAAGTATCTCATTTCTGTATCTCTTAAATGCTATCGAATAGTACTTTCTGTTCATGGCATTCTTGAAATACTTCATAGCCTTCTTGTTCTCGCCTGCTGTAAGGTACGCTTTACCGATACCGTTGTTGGCAAGCTCGTTGTTTTCGTCAAGTCGGAGAACCTCCTGCCATTTATAGATAGCTTCTGTCTCGTCTCCGTCATATCTAAGGCCAACGGCATCATTTATAAGGTTGCCGTAATTGGTCTCCTTGAATTTAAGTATTGCGTTATGTCCGGAATCAAGGACAAGTATCTCATCCTCTACAACCTCGATTGCAACCGGTGTAAGGAAGGTTCCCTTCTGCTGTCCCTTACCGCCGAAGATATAAAGAAGATTTCCTTCCTTATCGTAGGTAAATACTCTTCCTCTCTTTCTGTCGAGAAGTGAATACTCGCCTTTGCCGCGGTAAACAACGTCTGTTATCTCACTCGGTCCGCTGTAATCACCGAAACTACTGAAGCTTATATCTCCGCCGACATTTCCGTTCTCACCCTTCTGGATAACATCCTTTCCCTGAGGATTAAGACGTCTTACTGCCTGTTTTCCTGCGGAATCGATATTGGAAGCGTAAATGAAGCCATCACTGTCGACATCAATACCTGTAAACTCTGTAGGGATGAAGAGCTGCTGGTTAGAACGCTCTTCCTTACTTGCAAGTCTTCTCCAGAATTTCTCCCAGAGTGTTATCTTAACCTCGATGGTACCGAAGTATCCGGTGAATTCTCCGGTATTCTCAAAAACAAGAATTCCTTCGAATGCCTTCTTGGCGATAACATAAACACGGTCTGCATAATCCACAGTAACCTTTAAAGGTACGAAATCGAAATCATCCTCAAGGATATCCGACTGCGGATTATCTACTATCTTGATGAACTTACCGTCAGGGGTAAGTACAACTATTCTCTTATTGTTTGAATCAGCTACATAAAGCTCATTCTTCTCAGATACGCAAAGTCCCATCGGTGCATTGAAGGTATCGGTTTTGCCGTCCCTTTCAAAGCTTTCGATAACACGGTTGACCTTGGTCATCTCTGTATCCATTACAACGATACGGTTGTTTCCCGTATCAGCTACATATATCTCTCCGTCATCAGATACGCAGAGATCCTGAGGCTCCTTGAAATTTGTTATTCCTACATCAAGGCCGGTTACATTTCCATCAGGAACATACGGTGCCGGCGTTCTTACAATATCCTCGCGGTAATTGTAATTATATGATTCATACGGAATATCGCCCTCTGCAAATGCACTTAACGAGCCCAGGAACATTATGGCTGCAGCAGTGAGTGACAGAAATGCTCTTTTTATAATACTTTTCTTTCTCATAGCCACCACCTTACTCCTTCATACCTGAGGTTGTCATAGTTTCAAGGACATTGCTCTGACATGCCAGGAAGAAAATGATAGGCACCGCAGCAATGATAAATGTTACCGCAGCTGAAGCACCGGCTCTTGCTGTACCACCGGCAGCGATCTGCTGGAGTGCAAACTGAAGCGGTTTAAGCTGTTCATCTCTGAGGAACATTGAACCTGTATTGCCCCACATCTGCTGGAACTGGAAGATTGCAAGTGTCAGCCATGCAGGCTTAACATTCGGCATTACGATAGTCCAGAATATTCTGTATTCTGAAGCACCGTCGAGTCTTGCAGATTCCATAAGTGATGTAGGAAGCTGTTCCATGAACTGTTTCATAAGGTAAAGTCCCATACCATACTGCCATGCCGGAAGTATAAGCGCCAGGTAAGTATTGTTGATATGGAGCCAGCTTATGATCATGTAGTTCGGAATCTGTGTAACCGTCCATGAGAACATCATTGAAAGCACTACCATGTTGAAGAGAATCTTCTTACCAGGGAATTCGTGCTTTGCAAGAGGATATGCTGCAAGGCTGGCTACTATTACATGTCCGGCAGTTCCGAGACCTGTGATAATGATCGTATTAAGAATGTATCTTGAGAATGGAACCCAGCTGTCATTCATTACGATGAAGAGGTCCGTAAAGTTCTCAAAGGTAGGATTCTTAACAAATATCTTAGGCGGATACTGGAAGATCTCATCCAGTGGCTTAAGACAGTTATTTATGATCATGACAAGCGGAAGTGACATGAAGATACCGCATATTATCATGATACCGAAGAGGATTCCGTTACCTGCTACGGAACGGTTTACCTTCTTCTCTTTTATCTTCTTTTTCTGAAGCTTTGCAACAACCGCATCAGGGTCCTTGTCAGGTACCGGAGGCGGGATGACTACTGCGCCATGGGTAAGTGGCTGTAGTACTAAGTCTTTCTTTCTTCCGAACATACTACTCACCCACCCTTCTGAGAAGCTTCTGAACAAGCTTGTTCGTACCTACCATCAGGAGGAACAGTACTGTTGCTATTGCTGATGCATAACCCATATCAAATCTTGTTGAACCGTAGTCAAGAAGGTGGGTAACTACTGTTGCACCCGCATAGTTGACCGAAGGGTTACCGGCAAGCTGTATGGAAATATCTGCTACCGCAAATGACTGTGTGATCTGCATAACCGCACCGAACATGAGCTGAGGCTTCATAGCCGGAAGAGTTACATACCAGAGCTCCTGCCAACGGTTCTTAACTCCGTCGATTGCAGCGGCTTCATAAAGCGATTTATCAACTGTCTGAAGACCTGCTATGAATGACAGGAAGCCTGTACCCAGGGACAGCCAGAGCTGAACTACTATAAGACAAGGAAGAATGTATTTTGCATCCTGCATCCACAGCTTCTGCTCATCTATAAGTCCCAATTTAAGTAAAAGTCCGTTAAGGTAACCGTATCTGTCACTTGAAAGGATCAGCGACCATACCATATATGCGTTACCGCAGATAGATGGTGCGTAGAAAATAAGTGTCAGGAAGGTTCTTACCTTAGGTCTGAATTCATTTATTATCCAAGCAAACAGGAGACAGAGTATGTAGCTTATAGGTCCTGTTATAACCGCAAAGATAAGTGTATTCTTCAGAGAAATGATGAAAATATCATCATGCAGGAAGAGCTTGATGTAGTTTGTCCAGCCGTTGAACTTCGGAGCCTCGAGCATATTGAAATATGTGAAGCTGAGTGCCATTGACATGATAACCGGAAGTACTGTGAAGATTGAGAACAGTATAAAGTATGGTGCCATCATTACGTAGCATGATCTGCTTCTCTTCATTCTGTATCTTACAGAATTCTTTTTCTTTGCTACAAGCTGGGCGTTCTTTCTGCCTCTCTCGAATTCTTCCTCGAGTTCTGCATCAGTCTTTGTCTTGGCATATACAAGACGCTGGTCTACATTTTCTCTTTCCCTCTGCTTTTCCGCTTCTATTGCTTTCTTGGCAAGCTCCATCTCATTCTTCTTATGTGCTGCCACAGCGTCTCCAATGAGGTTATCGGAATCATCTGCAGCCTTTGATACAAGCTTTGAGGTATTCTCTGCATCATCTTCAAATGTAAGAGCACTTCTGTCATTCGTTGAAAATACATCAAAGTCTTCATCGTCGATTGAAAGATCATAATCAAGATCTATATTGTCATCAGCTGCATTCTGAAGTTTGTTTAAGATATCTGACTTATTATCGCTCACTTTCCTTTAACCTCCCTTCTACTTTTCTATCGGTAATCCGAATTCTTTTCGTTTATACGTTATCTCTTCGTTGATATAGATAACCTTATCCATAAGCTCTTCTCGAGGAGATGCGGTATCGGTTTCCGTTGTAACTGTATAGAATGCATTGTTTACATTTCTCCATGAATAGTAACCACCCGGAACCTGAGGAATACCCTTAACCCAAGGGAATGCCTTACCGAGGTTCTTGTAGGTTTCAACAGGCCATGGAAGAAGTTCAAATGCATCTTTGTTGGCTGTTGCAACTCTGGCTGCAGAACCCATAAGACTTTCCATCTCTCTGTCGTAAAGAGCCTGAACGTCTGAGCTTGTCCACCATTTAAGGAAGGTCCAGCATGCATCAGGATTCTTTGTATCAGCCATTATCATACTTGCAAGTCCTGTACAGCTTACGGAATGATCTACGGTTCCATCCTCCTTAACTGTTCCAGGTACTACTGTGAAGTCCCAGAGGCCTGCGATATCAGGTGCTGAAACCTCAAGGTTGTTGTAAACCGTGTAGTCCGCAATTATTATCGGACACTCACCGGTTCTGAAACGTTCCTCAACACTGGTTGTCTTATCAAGACCGTAATCAGTGTAGAATTCACAATACTGCTTAAATGTATTTACTGCTATATCCGAGTCAAGAGCTGATGATATTCCGCCCTCGTTGTAATACTTTCCACCATTCTGATAGAGAAGCATCGCAAAGATCTGCTCACTTGGAAGCATACCGAATTCCATCTGGTTCTTCGCAAGTACTGTCATGATGACATTTACGTCATCCCAGGTCTCAGGGATCTCAAGTCCGAGATCTGCGAGGATATCCTTACGATAGAACATTACAGGGAATGTCATCGTCTCAGGCAGTGCGTAAAGTGAACCGTCAAAGCTGAAGGCTGTAAGTGCACTGTCATAAAATCTCTTCTTTACTTCATTTACGTCCTCAAACTGATTAAGATCAAGTACCGCATCACGAAGTCCGTAGTTTACAGGAGTATCATTACCTGTATTAAGAACCGCACCGGCGATACCATTTGTATTTGCAACCTGGATTGCAACGTCCGGTCCCTCTCCTGCAAGCTCTGCACGAAGAAGTGTATTCATATCAACCAGCTGAACATTTACATTTATGTTATAAACGCTTGTAAATGACTCATCTATCAGTGATCTGATTACGTTTGCCTGATCACGTCCTGTACCAACCCAGAGAGTGATTGTCGGATTGTCCTTTGAATTACTTGTGGCACCCATTGAGTTATAATCGATAACAAATGAGTATCCAAGTCTCTTCATCTCGTTTAAGAATTTGCTTCCGAAATTGTTATGTGCGATATCGATATCCTCTGCACTTGATGTGATATAGATTCTGTCGATCTGCAGCGGCTGGCTGATAACCTGTGTAAGCCATGTACCGCAGGCACGTACATTTGTCTTATATGTAGAGATAACTCGAACGAAATGCTCAACATCGTCGATCAGGTATTCAAGCTGATCTCTCATTGTTATAAGAACTGTTTCCTTATCTGAAGAATGTCCTACTGCTGCACGAAGTGTATTGATCGCATCATCCAGCTCGTATTTAACTTCCTTAAGATCATCAACTATGTGAGGGATTGAAGCCTCGATCTGGTAGTCACGGTAGGTATCAGGTGAAACACCGATGATACGGATAACGCTTCTGTAGATTGCATTCAGCTTATTAACCGAATCCTGAACCTCTGCGATAACGTCTGAAAACTCACCGAGAACAACTTCCATCTTGAGAGTATGTCTTCCCTTTTCAAAATAGAACTTGTACGGTACATCCGATGAATCCTTAAGAGTATCAAGTCTCCAGCTTGAATCATAATAGAAGCCGTAGCTTTCCATCTCCTGGAAAGGAACCTTACCGTCTATATATATCTTTCTTGATACGTAGATACCTCTCATGAAGTTCTGCTTATCGAAAAGTGATATCTCGTAGTATCCTGATTCAGGGATCTCAAATTCCCACTCTATCCACTGGCCTGACTTATCCCAGCTCTGGCCGCCTATAGTATTGTTGAGAAGATATTTAGCACTTGATGGGCTGAGGGCCGGTGACGACTGATCCTGCTTTGGATAAAGAGTCTGTGAAGAAGTATTTCTTGCATCCTCTCCTTCAATGATGACCATTGTGTCATTTACATATGAAGCGCCTTCAGCATCCCATTCTGCTTTCTGCTGTGCGTAATTGTTAAGTGATTTGCTGTTAGAAAATATAAGTCTTCCGATGAGCATCGGCTCACGCTTAGACTCGATCGTTACAGTATGCTTTCCTGCTGAGAGATAGAAAGAAAGCGGTGTGGTTATATAACCGTTATTATCATAAAGATAAGAATTGATCCACCTTGGCTCCTCGATAGAAGTAGGCTTCATCTCATTTCCCTGAGTATCTTTATTCCATTTAACCGTTGTCTCTCCGTTATCAAATGCATTCTTTGCAATATCTGTTGTCCAGATTCTTGAGAACTGAACTATGTTAAGCTCCTTATATGGCTGCTCGCCGTCGATATAAAAGCTTCTCTGAATTTCTGAGTTCTTGCCTTCTACAGGATAATAATCCAGTGAAAGCTCATATATACCTTCCTTCTTAACCTCAAAGGTATAAGTGATTGTTCCGTCCTCGCTTGTAAGTACGCTCTTACCGTCAAAGCCTTCATAGTTATCTCTTATCTCAGGCTTTACATCCTTATCTTCTTCTTTATAAGAAGTAAAATCTGCACCGTTGATTGTAATAACATCATCCGGTCTTGCGGAATCCTTATAGGCTGACATGTACTTGCCATACTCGGTGCTGTAATCAACTCTTGAATTTCCTCCGGTCACTTTGTCATTTCCCATTTTCGAACGGATGACAAAGAACAGGATAACTCCAACGATCACCAGCAAAGTAATCAGCCTGCTTCGCATCTTCTGTGACATATCCTCTCCTCCAAATCCTTAATCATTCATAAAACCACTTCTGTCTGTCCTCTTCGGACGGCGGCGGCATATACTTTTTCAACACCCTCTCCATCAGAAAGCTCATGAGATACACCCAGACGCCCGGCACTATCGGAAGGGTTATGATCGGCAAAACGAAAATGTAGAGATATATCAGTCCGGCAACCGAAACGATCATTACGAGTGTCGTGACCAGATGCTCTCCGCACATCAAAAATGCCATTGAAAAAGCATTTCCTATATTTACTTTAAACCTTGAAATTACAGGGAATACATAGAAAAAAACCGCTATCGTCATTGTCAGAAGTATGATAAAAAGCTTCTGCCAGAACGAATTCAGTGCAGTTCTGCCGGCTATCCCATACAGAAAATAAAGTCCGACTCCCATCAAGGTCATTATCAGTCCCGCGATAAATGATCTCTTAAACTGCCTTTTAAAGGCTTTTAGAAATTCTCTTATCGGGTATCCCCTGCTGTGTCTGATATTCTTTACAACCGAACTGTAAAGAGCCGTGCACGCGGGGCCTATAGTCACAACAGGCAGACAGCATATTATGAAAAATAAGCTTAGGAGTATCAGCTCCCCTGCCTTTGTCAGGACCGAAATGACCGGGCCGTCTGTATCAAAAAGGATCCAGCTTAGAGGTTTCCTCTCTTTGTACCCCTCAGAACCATTAAGCTCTAATCTTTTTTCTTCGCCCATA
Source organism: uncultured Eubacterium sp. (assembly GCA_900321215.1). GTDB lineage: Bacteria > Bacillota > Clostridia > Lachnospirales > Lachnospiraceae > Eubacterium_Q. Next base: position 8,971 of record ONVE01000036.1, read on the forward strand.
TTATTCTCTTTCGTTTTACTCTGCCAGAGGAGCCATTTCGTACTCCGTCAGAACCGGAAGTTCATCTCTGGTGATTACATTTTCGTGATTATATACCTTCTTAAGCATTTCAGAATCGGTATACTGTTCATTGTAAGTAATGATGGTTCCCTGGCCGGTAACAAAGTCGCCGCTCCAGACACCGAAATAACTCCACATTGCTCCGTCTCTTACTGCAAGATCAGGATCAAACAGGCATCCATTCTCGGAAAGAGTTACGATCTTTCTGTAAGAAGGAATATCTGCTGTCTCGATAAACTTCGGATACTGAGATGTATATACATGCTCGCCCGGATAAATATCCGTTCCGACTATATCGCACACATCATCTCCGGGATACCAAAGAGGCGACTGCCCGTTCCAAACCCAGATCAGATTGTGGAGTTCATATTCATTTGTAAATTTATCGTACATAAGCCTGTAGAGCTTGATATAAGACTCGGCGCTGCAATTGCCCCACCAGAACCATCCTCCGCTCGCCTCATGAAGAGGTCTCCAGAGTACCGGAACGTCCTTATCTCTAAGCTTTGCAAGCTCTGTTGCTATTGCATCCATATCTCTTACAAGAAGCTGATAGCCCTTATCATCCTGGCCGTTCATTATCTTATCAAGATCAATGCTTGTATGCTCCTTGTAGAATGAGCTGTACCAGGTTCCCTTCAGATACTCAGAAGGAGCTGTCCAGTGCCAGCACATTGTAACTATTGTATTATTCTCCCAGGCATTTATAGCTTTCTCGATACTTGTACCGGTTCCGCCATTCTCTACGCTTGTCGGTGAATAATATGACATATCAAGCCCGACCATTGCCGGAAGCTTGCCGCCTTCTCC
>ONVE01000116.1 GCA_900321215.1 uncultured Eubacterium sp.
GAGCTTTAATTACCTCGCGCAATTAGCGAATCTTGTATACTTGCCCTGCCAGATCAGGTCAACCGAACCGGTGGAACCATTTCTCTGCTTGGCTACTATTATCTCTGCTATGCCCGGCTTCTCCGTCTCCTTGTTATAATATTCATCTCTGTAAATGAACATTACAACGTCGGCATCCTGCTCGATGGCTCCGGACTCACGAAGGTCCGCGAGCACCGGCTTATGATCCGGTCTCGAGTCAACCGCACGGTTAAGCTGTGACAGTGCAATGACAGGAACGTTCAGCTCTCTGGCAAGTCCCTTAAGGGAACGCGATACCTCGGATACGAACTGCTGTCTTGATTCTACATTTTTACTAGGGCTCATGAGCTGAAGGTAGTCAACTATGATAAGTCCTATATTACTCTTCTGTTTGAATTTACGGCATTTTGAACGCATTTCTGCGATAGTTATCGATGAATTATCATCAACGAAGATCGGTGAATCACCGACATTTCCGGCACTTTCCGCAAGCTTGCTCCAGTCCTCGTCAGCAAGATTACCGGTTTTCATAGCCTGAGCATCTACCATCGCGTCCTGCGCCATAACTCTGTCGCCCAGCTCCTTCTTACCCATTTCCAAAGAAAAGAACAGAACCGGGATATTCTGACGCACGGCAACATTGTGTGCGATATTTAATACAAATGCAGTCTTACCCATGGAAGGACGTGCCGCAACAAGTATAAGCTCACCGCCGTGAAGTCCCGTAAGCTTCTCATCAAGGTCGATAAAACCGGTAGAAAGTCCGTTGATACGTCCTTTGTTCTTGGCAGCTTTATCCACGCTCTCAATAACCTGAAGCACGATCTCGCTCATTCCTGTGAAATCGCTGTATCCGTTTCTTGACTGGGAAAGTTTGAACACATCCTGCTCGGCTCTCTCAAGGATAACATCAACGGATTCCTGAGCCAGATAACAATCCTTGGAAATCTCATCCGTGATCTTGATAAGTCTTCTTAAAACCGCCTTATCCCTTACTATCTCACCATAGCCCTTAGCGTTAATGGCTGTAGGAACGGAATTGATAAGATCTCCGATAAATGCTACATTATTTACTTCCTCAGGGATATTCTTCTTGGCAAGACTGTCCATGAGGGTTACGATATCAACCATTTTCTTCGAAGAATACAGCTCGCAGATCGTCTCGAAGATTGCTCCGTATGCGGCATTATAGAAATCCTCCGGAAGAAGCATATCTGCAAGATCGGCTATAGCCTCCTTATCCATTAACATGGAGCCGACAACCGCCTTCTCGGCATGATTATCATGAGGCATGATCCTTTTTATAGCCGGCACATTTCTGCTGCCGGAATTACCGGAGCTCTGCGCACGCTTTCCACCTGATGACGCACCTCCTGCAGCTGCGCCGTTGCCAAATGCTGCCGCATCCACTGAACCATTACCAAATGCCGCGCCATCAGCCGGACCTCCGACATACGCTGCGCCATCTGCGCCGCCCGCATAAGCATCTGCCGCTCTGCTTTCTGAAGCATTTCCGGAAAATGCCTGTCCTTGAGCATCTCCAGCGTCTCCTGCATAGTCCTGTACGCCTGCGCCCTCTGCATTTTCTGCCGCAGCAAATGATCCGTTACTCTCAGGAAAGACCGAATTTATATCAAAATATTCAGTATTGTATTCCTCCGCATCCTGCGGAAACATGTTATTCTCATTCATAATATGATGATTACATTCCTTCTACATTTACCTTAAGGCTTGCGGTAACATCAGGATGAAGCTTAACGGCAACTGTATATCCGCCAACTGCCTTGATCGCATCCTTTACCACAATCTTCTTCTTATCAATTTTGATATTATGCTGCTTCTCAAGCTCCTCTGAAATTTCCTTTGAGGATACTGAGCCGAAGGTCTTACCGCCTTCGCCAACCTTTACCTTAGTATTAACTGTAAGCTTCTCGATCTTCTCTGCGAGAGCCTTTGCATCTGCAAGATTCTCTGCTGCAACCTTATCATCATGCTGCTTCTTAAGCTTAAGATCATTCAGATTCTTTGGTGTTGCCTCTATACCGAGCTTCTTAGGAAGCACGAAATTTCTTGCATATCCGTCATTTATATCAACTATCTGACCCTTTTTGCCAAGAGCCTTAACATCCTCGAGTAGTATAACCTTCATCGTTAAATATCTCCTTCCGAATACTTCTCATGAAGCACCGCCTTAAGCTCTTCGAAGAAATGCTCCTTCGACTCGCCCTTAAGCTGTACTCCTGCTATATTTGCATGTCCGCCGCCGTTAAAGTGCTCCATTACCAGCTGGACATTTACATCTCCTATAGATCTTGCGGAAACATAAAGCGTTCCCTTATTCTCTGTAACAACAAATGAAGCCTTTATGCCATCAACATTAAGCAGCTCATTTGCAACCTTTGCAACCGGAACAGTAGGAGCCTCCGGAGAATTCGGATCTGCATCAATATACGAAAGCGCAAATACTCCGAGATAGATCTCCGCGTTGCTGATTCCCTGTGCACGCTCCTTCATCTCACTGATGCCGCTGCGGAACATTTTCCTTACTCTTACTATATCGGCACCGCATTTTCTGAGGTACGAAGCGGCTTCAAATGTACGCACACCGGTCTTATTAAGGAAATTATCGGTATCTATAAGTATTCCTGCATACATCGCATCGGCCTCGACCGGTTTGATACGAGGCTTGGCGCTGATATACTGGAACATTTCTGTTATCATCTCACATGCTGAAGAGGCAAATGGCTCTATATATGACAGAGTCGCATTGGTGATCGCTTCATTCGACTGTCTATGGTGGTCAAATACGACTACAGTCTTACAAAGCGAGATAAGCTCTTCGCACTCGGTAATGCTCGGTCTGTTTACATCACATACCACAAGCATTGTATTATCATCAACCATATTGATAGCCTGCTGACTCGTAAGGAGCAGGTCATCATATGAATCAGAGGTTTTAAAGCTGTTTACCACCGGTCTTATCGCTGATGAGACCTCATTTAAAACAATATAACCCTTCTTGCCGAGAGTTGTTACAAGTCTGTAGATTCCGACTGCAGAACCGAAGGCATCCGCATCCGGTCTCTGGTGAGCCATTATAAGAACCTTGTCCTTGCTTGCAAGAAGCTCTTCGAAGGCCTGAGCCTTAACTCTCGCCTTAACTCTCGTTGTCTTCTCCGTTCCCGCACTCTTACCGCCGTAATATGTAACCTTGTCGCCATACTTAAATGCAACCTGGTCACCGCCTCGTCCAAGAGCAAGTCCGATGGCAACCTTTGCGTATTCATAGCAGTCCGCAAATGAATCCGTTCCCGCTCCGATACCCATACTGAGTGTAACAGGTATCTCATTTCCGACATTTATATTCTTGATCTCATCAATAAGTGAGAACTTGTCATCCTTAAGTGTCTGCAGGTATTTCTGACGGAATACGAAGAAATATTTATCATTTTCAAGTCGTTTGGTTATGGCGTCGATATTTGCAAGATACATGTTGATCTTACGATCGACAAGGGCATTCAGAATAGAATGCTTTACCTCCTCGGTGCTGTCCATAACCTCGTCATAGTTATCAATATACAGAAGTCCTGCGATAAGCTTCTGGTCTGCATTTTCCTGCATATAGAAGCGAAGGTCCGTAACATCAAAAAGATAAAATGCTATTACGATATCGTCGCTCTTCTTCTCCACAGCCTCTTTGTTGAAGACAGTTGTAAGATCGACCTTCTTGATGACTGCATTGTAGATCCTGTCATCATAGTAGATCTCCATGGTATTATCTTCAATATGTGAGAAAACACTGGAGGTAAGCTCAGGAAAATAATAATCCATCTTCTTCCTTACATGCTTCTCGCCGTGACAGATATCATCCCTGAACATTCTGTTCGCCCAGAGTATCCTTCCGGAATGATCCAGGATAGCGTATGGTACGGCAAGATTCTTAAGGAGCTCCTTCTGTATCTTTCCCTGCTCAAGGGCATAGTCCACCAGATTTGCATCCAGCACAGGTCTCAGCCTGAGATATGCCACAGTCACCACAAGGGCATACAGAAGTATTACGCCCGTAGCGATATATGTCTCCCTGCTGTCAAGTCCCATGGTCATATAAACTATGGCCAGCAGAATGACTGCAAGCAGCATAGGCACAATAAGCAGAAAACGTATTTTGTTCTTTAAGGATCTTTCCTTTTCCATACTATTACCTTCTTAAAATTCTGTCCGACTCCCGGTTGTCCGTTATAAATTATTTTGCAAGCGAATTGATACGCTCTACAACCTGATCATAGGTTTCCTTATACTTTGTAAGCTTAGCCTTCTCTTCTTCAACCTTTGCTACAGGTGCCTTAGAGATAAATCTCTCATTTGAAAGCATTCCCTCGCATCTCTTGATCTCGACCTCAAGACGTGTCTTTTCCTTGCCAAGTCTCTCAAGCTCCTTATCAATATCAACAAGCTCTGCAAATGGAATATAAACAACTGCGTCATGAATAACTACAGATACAGCATCATCCGAAATACCGGTCTTGTCAGCCTGTACGGCTACACTGTCCGAATATGCAAGCTTTGCAAAGATAGAAGCGCATTCCTCAAATATCTTTCTGATATCAGCCTTGTCAGATACAACAAATGCATTTGCCTTTCTGCTTGGCGGAACGTTCATCTCTGTACGGATATTTCTTACGCCTCTTACGGCCTCCTTGATGACATCGATGTCCTTCTCCTCTTCTGCAAAGTTCCATACATCTCTGTATGCAGGCCAGTCAGAGATCATTATAGACTCTTCTCCAGTAAGTGTGCAGAAGATTTCCTCTGTAACAAACGGCATATAAGGATGAAGCAGCTTCAGGCAGTTAGCGAGTACCATCTTAAGTGTGTAAAGCGCTGCATTTCTTGTGCTGTCATTTTCATCCCAGAGACGTGGCTTAACCATCTCGATATACCAGTCACAGAACTCCTCCCAAAGGAAGTTATATATCTTGTCAGCAGCAATACCGAGCTCATATTTCTCCATATTGTCGGTAACATCCTTAACAAGGGTGTTCATCTTGCTGATGATCCATTTATCAACTGTTGTAAGGTTCTCCGGCATCTTATCGTATACAGGATCGGCATCCTTTACAATGCCTTCTGCCGAAGTCGGTGCCTCATTCATCATAA
>ONVE01000118.1 GCA_900321215.1 uncultured Eubacterium sp.
CCAACCTTCTGACAGTACTCTTCCCGAAGGAAGATATGTCAGCTGTTCTTAATATTTTATATGCATTTAAGCTTGCTCTTGCAGGTCTCTTCTTCTATATCTTCCTCTGCAGCAGAAAGCGTTATGAAGAAGAAGCAAAGCTTGCAAATGAAAAAGAAAGATCAGGCATTATCTCTATCTATAACGAGAAGAAAAATGCCAGAAAGACCAAAAAGCTTATCGAAAAATATGGTGCTGAGAATGCCGAAGCCCACAGATTCGATGTAAGATTCGGAGGTTCAGAGAATCCTTCCTCTAAGCTTGGTCAGTTCCTTAAGAAATTCGATATACTTTCACTCGCACTTTCCGTTACATATGCACTTTCTGCATATATGATGGGCAGCGGTCTTAATGTGACTCTTCTTGGTCCTGTCGTTATCTTCCCTCTTATAATGCTCGGTCTCTTAAAGCTTATAAACGAAGGAAAATGGACCTTATACTGTGTTGCATTTGCTTTATCATTTTATCTTAATATCTATATAACGATCATTATCTTTATCTTCACCTTCTTCTACTTCCTGCTTCAGGAGTATAAATGTGTGAAGCATATGCTTGTTTCATTTTTATATAAGCTGCTTGCAGATATTCTTGCTATAGGTGCTGCTTCTGTTATCGTCATTTCTTCACTTAACAGTCTCCTTATGAAGAATATGCTCTCGCTTGAATTCCCAAAATCGCAGGTTAAGGTAAAGATCTTTGATGTTTTCAAATGCCAGCTTGCCGGTATAGGAACCGATGCAGCAAACGGAAATGCTCACGGTATTGCTATATATGCAGGTATTTTTGTAATGTTCGTATTCCTGCTTTACGGAATGAACGGCAATATCAGACTGAACAGGCGTATTAAGATGCTTTCACTTACTGCTGTTCTTTATGTTGCAACCTTCCAATCAACACTTAACTATTTTCTAAATGGTTTTTATTTTACTGAAACAAATTCAACCTTCTTCGGCTTTATACTGATTTTTATGCTTCTTACTCTTGCCGATACTGTATTTGTGAATCTTGAGCATCAGAGAGGCGTTACAGTAGTTATTTCTTTTGTTACTGTATTGCTTGTCATTTTCCTTGCTCTTCTTAAATCGTCAAATTACACTACCATGTCACCGTTCCTTACAAGTTTTGAGCTTACGGTGGTTTATTTCACCATACTTATAGTTTACAGAACCGAAAGTATGACAAAGATAGCATTTAAGACCTGCCTCGGACTTTTAATGCTTGCCGAGATCAGTGTTTCATTTATCTCAGGCTTTAAGTCTATCGGAGGCAGAACCGGAAGATACGCAGCTACAGATGTTGCAAAGTACGAGGCTGCCGAGGACTATATCCACAGCATGGATGCAAATGCCAAGATCTACACTTTCATCAGCGGTAACAGTTCATCTAATCCGGTAACAAATATGCTTGCCGGATACGACTACATAATCGCCAAGAAGACCGCTAACAGGATTGATTCAATGCTTGAACTTGTTGATACTTATGGCGAGATAAACATTTATAAGAATAATTATTCAATTCATAACGGATTTTTCGTAAATGATAAGATCATGGATATGTCCTTCAATGACGAGGAGGTATTCACATCCCTTAACGTGCTCTGTGAAGAGGTTATAAAGACAAAAGAGCCTTTCCATCCTATCAGCGGTGATTTCTTCCTTGCTAACGTTGAAAAATTTACCCTTGATGGAAAACGTAAGTCCAGCAACCAGTATCAGGTATACTTTACTCCTGATGAATCCGGTGATCTTTATACATCCATACTTGGAACACTTATCCACGTGGGCGATGCCGAGCAGGGTGTCGAGCTTGATTTTCCTTATGAACTACACTATAAGCCAACACTTTTTAAGAAAACAACCTTCCAGTTCGCAACAATAAATGAAAATGACATTGTTGATATTTATAATAATATAATCAAGAATAATGCTGTATCAAATGTTTCCGGTAATAACGGCGTAGTTATTAATGCACCGTCTTCCGGATATGTTATGATGCCTGTTTCAGACCTTCTATGGTCAGCAGCCGATAAGGATGTAAAATATATTTATTTCCTTGATACAGCATATATGATAGTTCCTGTATCCGAAGGCGTAAACAGCTTCAATGTATACCACAGCAGTGTCGCTGTTGTTGGCGTAATCATATCAGTTATCTTTATATCACTCATCGTACTTGCTTCTATAGTCTCAGCAAAGAAAAAGAACGAGATCTATAATGATAAAGCTGTAATCGGTCTATCAGGCTTTGCATCAAGAAACAGAGTCTATATCCTTTCTATTGCGATAGCCACTCTTATCTTCCTTCTGATGCTCTTTACCAGATCCACAAC
>ONVE01000119.1 GCA_900321215.1 uncultured Eubacterium sp.
GGAGATAAGGCTGCACGGAAGAACCTTGGGATGATTGCCGGAGGGAAGGCTGCTTCAAAAAAAGGCAGGATCAGAAGGACAGCTGATAATATAGAAGAGGAGCTTGATGAAGTCACCGAGGAAAGCCTTGATAAGGATAAGGTGATAAGAGTCCTTCATTTGATGTCGGGAGATATCGATTGCTATGATTCCGGAAAGATGCGGATCAATTATGTATTTCTGGACAGGGGAGTTTTTGAAGGACAGGACTGTCTTCAGATAGATGCAACCATTCCGAATGCATTTGACAGAGAAAGGGTCAGATACTTCTTTAAGCTTGAATCGAAGGATTACAGCAAAGAGTACCCTGTGGAATGGAATGAGAGATATACGCTTACAAAGTATTTTGGCGAGTCTGCATATAAGAGATATTCATTTCATGCATGCATACCGCTTGCTGATCTGAAGAAGGGCAGTATCAGCTTTGTGATGGAATATGCCGGCAGGGAGTACGTGATAAAGCCGGAATATAAATCACATACGAGCAGACTGACGCGCTATCCGAAAGCATCCTATTGGCACACCGGAAGGTATCTCTTCAGGGCTGGAAAGGACAGGATAAGCTTCAGCAGGTATAACTTTTTTAAGACTGCGGCACTGGAGCTTGCGGTCTGGTGGCAGCTTTTTATATCATTTAAGAAGCACAAATGGAATTTCCTGCTGCTTCGAATGGGCTATACATTTACAAGACCATTTTACAAAAGAAAACATATCTGGATGTTCTTCGACAAGATATATAAGGGCGGAGATTCGGCGGAATACCTTTATAAATTTGCAGAAGCGGAGAAAAAGGGCAGGAAGATCACTAATTATTATCTTCTTGATGAGAAGGTTCCGGATTATAGGCGCCTTAAGGCAGAAGGCTATGAACCGCTCAGAAGGAAGAGCATAAGGCACAGACTTGCATTTTTAAATGCAGAAATGATGATAGTCTCAAATTCGACGGTATTTGCATTTAATGATTATTATCTGGAAAACTCAAGATATGTGCGCGGAATAACTGATTTTCATGTGGTATGCGTACAGCACGGCTTATCCGTGCAGAAGATCGCTGTGGCGCAGAACAGGCTGAGAGACAACACGAGACTGTATTTCTGTGCTTCAAAGTATGAGATAGAGAATCTGATGCGCCCGGTTTACGATTATGCAGGCTATGACGCACTGAAGCTCACAGGCGTGCCGAGATATGACGGGCTTAAGGATGATGACAAAAAGCAGATACTTATCTCACCGACCTGGCGTATGCAGTCGGCTAAGCTCGTTTCGAAAAATGAAGGCGTCGAGAGAGATTATAATGATGAGTTTAAGCAAAGTGATTATTTCAGGGTTTATAATTCACTTATAAATGATAAGCGCCTTATCGAGGCGGCCGAGAAGTACGGCTACTCGATAAAATATGTGCTGCATCCGATAGTCAGCCCGCAGCTTAAAGACTTCGATACGAATCCTTATGTGGAGATAATCCCTTCAACGGGCGAAATGAGTTATGAGAAGCTTTTCTGCGAGTCCAGCCTTATGGTGACGGACTATAGCGGCGTGCAGTTTGATTTTGCATATATGAGAAAGCCGCTGGTTTATCTGCATCATAATGATCTGGAGGCTCACTACGAGGAGGGTTCATTTATCTATGATACAATGGCCTTCGGTGAGATAGTGCATACAAATGAAGAGCTTATCGAAACACTTACAGAGTATATGAAGCAGGGCTGCCGGATGAAGGAGGAGTACAGAAAGCGTGCGGATGACTTTTTCGCATTTGACGACAGGAATAACTGCAGGCGAATCTATGACGAACTTCTCGCTTATTATGACAGACATTTTTCTTGATCAAAATGATACTGATCAAAGCATTCGGTTTAAGAAAATTGAAAAAAGTTAAAAAACCGCTTGCCATTATCGGGCGGATATGTTAAAGTCAATATTCGTGATATATTCTATATATTCCTTGCTCCTGAAAGCACTCGGTTTGAGTGACCAAGAGGTTGCGTAGATCGGAAACGATCATTCAGGGGCCATTAGTCCATAAGGAGGTGCAAGACATGAACAAGTATGAGATAGCGTTAGTTGTCAGTACAAGAATCGAAGATGATGCGAGAGAAGCTGTACTTGAGAAAGTAAAAGATCTCGTAGCTAAGGTTGGCGGAACAATCACCAACATTGACGACTGGGGCAAGAAGAGAATGGCTTACGAAGTTCAGAAGATGAAGGATGGTTATTACTACTTCATCCAGCTTGAGGCTGATTCAGAGGCTCCAGCTAAGCTTGAGGCTAATCTTCGTATCATGGAATCTGTTATTAGATATCTTGTTGTTAAACAGGACGCTGAATAATTTAACGGAGGTTCCAGCGTGAATAAGGTTATTTTAATGGGCAGACTGACTCGCGATCCTGAGGTAAGATACTCTCAGGGACAGAATGGCGAGCAGATGGCTATCGCAAGATATACTCTTGCTGTAGACAGAAGATTTGCAAGAAAGAATGGCGGCGACGAGCAGTCAGCTGATTTTATCGGCTGTGTTGCTTTTGGAAGACAGGGTGAATTTGCAGAGAAGTACTTTAAGAAAGGTACTAAAGTTGCCGTTACAGGACGTATCCAGACCGGAAGCTATACTAATAAGGATGGCCAGAAGGTTTATACGACCGATGTAGTGATTGAGGAACAGGAATTTGCTGAGAGCAAGGGAAGCTCAGATGGTGCAAGCACAGGCTATACACCAAGAGAGAGTGCTCCATCTTCAGCTGATGCAGGTGGATTTATGCCAATACCTGACGGCATTGAGGGAGACCTTCCATTTAAGTAAAATCCGGTTCAGTGAGGTTACAGCACATTTGTTGTAATACTGTACAAGGAGGAGAAAAATGCCTTATAATAAGTCAGAGCAGGGCGCTACTGCTACTATGAAAAGAAGACCTATGCGCAGAAGAAAAAAGGTATGTGTATTCTGTGCAGATAAGAATAACGAGATCGATTACAAGGATGTAAACAAGCTTAGACGTTACATCTCAGAGCGTGGTAAGATTCTTCCTAGAAGAATCACAGGAAACTGTGCAAAGCATCAGAGAGCTCTTACAGTTGCTGTTAAGAGAGCAAGACACATTGCACTTATCCCATACGTAGTAGAGTAAATCGAAACGATATTAGAATCAAAAGAAGGAGTCTGGTGACAGGCTCCTTTTTTCGTTGAAAATTATAATGATTTATGATGATTTTTACTTATTAAGTAATACATTAGGTAATTGCGAAAGCACTTTTCCTTCATTTTTTCTTTATATTTTCTTAATCTTGTGTTATAATAATTTTGATTTGCATATATTACAAAAGTGTTACATAAGTAATATGAAAATGTTAAAAGATCATAGTTACAAAGGAGAGATATAGATGTTCAGAGTTAATGAAGATTATTTGAAGCTTCCGGGAAGTTATCTTTTTTCAACAATAGGAAAGAAGGTTGCTGCATTTTCTGCA
>ONVE01000120.1 GCA_900321215.1 uncultured Eubacterium sp.
ATTGTGTGTCTGATGGCGGTGGAGAAGCTGAGCTGCCGGGGCAGAGTACCATTTATCTCTGGAAGCTTTTTGAAAAGCTCACGGTATATTTCTATAAAGAAAAGGAATTCTACTCCCGGGCTCTTATGATAGAGGGGCAGAATTCCTTTAAGGATTATTTTCACGATTCAATCTTTCCGGTCATCAGCTATTATCTTGCAGATGTTGTTGAAGGAACTGAAAGCGATTTCTTTACTGCGATAATGTGCGACGCTTTTATCTCGGCTATCATCAGGTGGCTGACCGACGACAGACCGATGGAACCGGACAGATTCGTAAATGAATTCAGGGGTTATATGATAAGACTTGGTAAACGTCTGGTTCATGACTTCAAGGACGAAGTCTATGATGAAAAGTAAATACATGCATAAAGCATTTCACGATAAAAGGTGAAAATGCGTATGGTTTTACGCCTTGACGTTTATATGAGTGCTGATATCCTTGCCTGAGATCGAACGGTTAACAGCCTGGATATCGTCTTCAAGGTTAATGATGAAAAGCGGTGCCGGAGGGGTTTCGCGCAAAGCTGAAAGACCGGCCTTAAAGGCTTTTTTCTCTTCATCTGAAATGTCCTTATCATACTCTAAAATTAGTACCGGGCAGAGACAGTCTGATACCTTTGAAAAGATCTTCTCTTCGTTAAGCTTCTCTGAGAAACCATTTGATACGGTGAAACGAGAGGCGTTTATTATCTTCATGGATTCAAGCTTATCAAGCATTTCATTATAGTTTTCAGAATCATAACTGATAACGGCCATGATATTATTCAGCTTATCCATAGCCATAATGATCTTATTCGAGAGAACCTCGTCCGGAAGCATCAGCAATACATCTATGTACGGATTCTGCTCAAGAGTCTCAAATATAGCAAGATATGTTTCCTCAGGGATTCCATTGGAAAATCTCATGATATAAGTATTTATGCCAAAGCCGCTGTAATGAGCCAGAAGCTTTTCAAAAGTTTCCGAGCGGTATTTTGCTTCATTTTCAGTTGTTACATCCATATCTGCGATCCATGGAACGACCTTGCCGCTTTTCTTCTCAAACTGAGCAATGGTCTTGGCTCCCTTGGTGAAGCTGTTATAGCCGAGATTTACGCCGAAGCAGATAAGCCTGTCGCGGGAAATGTTCCTGAAAAGGCTTGCCGCAGCAGGGTAGTAAGGGCTGTTGTCGTCCTTGAAAAGCTCGCGGAGCTTACTAAATATGCCATCATCCGAACTGCTCTTTGTTACGGTCGCACCGGTATCTATAAGTCTTCTAATGCAGCGCTTTTCGTCATTTTCAAAATTCTTCAGGTTTAGACGAACAGCATTTTCAATCAATATTCTGTTGAGATCATTTTTTAATAACATAGCATCGCCTCCATGTTTAAAGAATATTACGTAAAGATTTAAAATGGTATGGGCAAATTTCGTTATGTGTCCCAAAAACAGAAAAATGAAAGAAAAAATGAAAGATTTTTCAAAATTTACACAGCTTTTTTCGTAAGTTTATGTTAGAATTAATGTGGTGGTTAAGAAAAGATATTTTTACAGGGGAAGATAGTTTGAAAGACAGATTTTCAATATTTATAGTACTTATTTTATTGATTTTTAACTGGGGTATATTCATTGCCCTGGAATATCTGGATGAGAAGAATCAGAGCGGCACCTTCACAACCGCCGCAAATGTACTTCTCCCTTCAATTCTGGGTTATATCTATGTAATTCTGGATAATAAAAACAGATCAAAAAGAGGAACAAGAAAATACAGAAGAACGCTGGGCTTTATACTCTGGGGCATAGTCTCTCTTGGACTTGGCTACTGCATCACAGTGTTTGTTGAGCAGGGAATGTGGTTCACAGGGCACGAGGACGAAAGCTTCAGCGGTGCAGAGTATCTTAAATACGGCATTTTCTCTACGGCAATCTTTATCTTTATGGTGCTTATGGTGGATCTTTTTGCAAAGCTTCGTGACAGATACTTTGAGAAGAGAGGCTTGGTAATTTCTAAGGATAATGAAGGAAAAAGTCCGGCAGAGCAGGAAAGCTCTGACGGAAGGATAAGGATCACTCTGGAAGATATGGAAAAGGCCGGGAGAATAAAGGAGAGTTCTGCGGAAGCTTCCGGTGAGAAAAATGAAGCAGGAAGAGAGCAGGCAGGCAGAAGGAAAAGCATTTCTGAGATTTGCAGCATAAGCACTCTTGGCGATGATGAAGAAGATGACACACAGGCATAATATTTTTAGCTGAAAGGATAAGGTGAAGGCATGACATCAAAGAAAGATTTTATCAGGGACTACACACTTAAATATGAACAGGTCTGCAGGAAAGTGGATGATGTTGATATTGAGGTTTATGATCAGTTCGGCGTGAAGAGAGGGCTTCGCGACAAGAACGGCAGCGGAGTACTGACAGGTGTAACTAATATTTCCAGAATTGATGCATTTGAGATGGTTGATGGCGTAAAGACGCCTTGCGATGGCCAGCTCTGGTACAGAGGCTATAATGTTATCGATCTTGTGAATGATTTTGCATTTAAGCGTTTTGGTTTTGAGGATATAGCTTATCTTCTTCTCTTTGGAGATCTGCCTACAAATGATGAGCTTCTGGAGTTTAAGGATGCTCTTGTTACGCTCAGAGTGCTTCCGAGGAATTTTACCAGAGACGTTATCATGAAGGCACCTAGTAAGGATATCATGAATTCCATCACCAAGGGAGTTCTGACGCTTGCGGCTTATGACAGTAATGTTTCGGATCTTTCGATTCCGAACGTTCTGAGGCAGTGCCTTAAGCTTATTTCCGAGATCCCGATGATCGCTGCGTATGCATACTGCGCATATAATCATTATGAAAAGGACGAAAGCATGTATATTCACAGACCGGATCCGGAGCTTTCAATGGCTGAAAATATACTCAGAATGCTTCGACCGGACAAAAAATATACCGAGCTTGAGGCTCAGGTTCTTGATGCTGCGCTCGTTCTTCATATGGAGCACGGAGGAGGAAATAATTCAACATTTACGACAAGAGTAGTTTCTTCTGCAGGTTCAGATACATATTCTGTTATTGCGGCTGCACTTTCGTCTTTAAAGGGACCGAAGCACGGCGGCGCAAATATCAAGGTTATGCAGATGATCAAGGATATCAAGAAAAATGTCAGCGACCTTGACGATCTTGATATGCTCAAGGCATATCTTGGAAAGATCGTTGATAAGGAAGCATTTGACCACATGGGTCTGATATACGGAATGGGTCATGCGATATATTCAATATCTGATCCAAGAGCGAGAGTCTTTAAGCAGTTTGTTGAGAAGCTTGCTCACGATAAAAATATGGATAAGCAGTATCAGCTTTATGCAAATATTGCAAAGCTTGCTCCTGAAGTCATTGCGGAAAAGCGTAAGATCTACAAGGGCGTAAGCGCAAATGTGGACTTCTACAGCGGTTTCGTGTACAGCATGCTGGGAATTCCTGAAGAGCTTTATACTCCGATCTTTGCGATGGCCAGAATGGTTGGCTGGAGCGCCCACAGAATCGAAGAATTAATAAATGTGGATAAGATCATCCGTCCTGCATATATGAGTATTATGAAGGAAAGAGAATTCATCCCTTATGAGAAGAGGGAAAAATAGGGAAAAGTCAAAAGAAAAGTAGTGTAATTGATATAAAAGATATTGATAAAACCCGGTGCTGTTCCTAAGAAAACGTGAGTCAGGAAATGCACCGGGTTTATCTTTCTAATGCTGATCAGAAAAAAGATGCGGATAGAGGTCTTTTATTTTATTCTCGGTTTCAGATATAAGTTCTTCAAGCTCCGGAGTCATTTCAATCGGAGTGCCATGACCGCCATCATC
>ONVE01000122.1 GCA_900321215.1 uncultured Eubacterium sp.
ATCTTCGTTTTTTATAAACGTCTATACTGGTTTTTTGTCAATAAGGAAAAGGTATTATGTCTCAGGAAATGATCAACAAAATAAGGGAAAACATAGAAAAAAGGTTTGTCGGTAAGGAATCTGTCATAAATAATGTCCTTATCGCTCTTCTTGCGGGCGGACACGTTCTGATAGAGGATGTACCGGGAGTAGGAAAGACAACATTTGCAAAGGCGCTTTCAAGGTCTATCGATGCAGGCTTTTCGAGAATACAGTTTACGCCGGATACACTTCCGACAGATGTTACAGGTACATCGATCTATGATGCATCAAAGGCCGAGTTCAGAGTTGTGAAGGGACCTATCCATAACGAGATAATCCTTGCGGATGAGATCAACAGAACACCTCCGAAAACACAGTCTGCGCTCCTTGAAGCAATGGAAGAGCATCAGGTAACAATCGACGGAACGACCTTCAGGCTTCCGGAGCTTTTCATGGTAATAGCTACGGAGAACCCTGTTGAGCAGATCGGAACTTATATGCTTCCCGAGGCCGAACTCGACAGATTTATGATGAAGCTTTCGATTGGATATCCTACGAAGGAAATGCAGATTGAAATGGCTAAAAAATACCTTGACGGCGTGTTTGTGGAGGAGCTTTCACCGGTTGTTGAGGCGTCGGATGTACTGAAGCTTAGAGAAGAAGTAAAGCAGGTCATAATGACTGATGAAATGATAAGCTATGCTCTTGAGATAGTGGATTCATCACGTTCAAATGACAATCTTGAATACGGACTCAGCCCGAGAGCTGGCCTTGATCTTCTCAGTGCATCAAAGGCTGCTGCCTATGTTGCCGGAAGAGATTTCGTGATTCCGGAGGATGTGATAGCGATGGCAAAGATAACACTTCCTCACAGACTGGTGCTTACAACTCAGTCGAGAATGAACCGTTACACAGCCGGTCAGCTGTTTACCGATATCATTGAAAAGGTAAAGAGACCGAAATAAGAAAGATAACGCAAACTGACATATTTTTTTACCGGTATGAAAAAACAAAAAAGAACAAATAAGATAATGCATAAGATATTTCAGAGGAAAAGACTGCCGCTTTACATTTATCTGCTGCTCCTGATAGCATCAGCCGTAAATGTAAGCTTTAACGGAGGCGCTTTTTCCTATGTGATATTTTATGCATTTTTGTTTTATCTGCCGCTGGCGGTCGTTTATATCGTTTATTCCATGGCGGTACTTAATATCTATCAGGAGATAGGTCACAAAACCATAAGCAAGAATACGTCCGAGAAGTATTCATTTATGATCGAAAATACAGGTTTTATTCCTATAGGCGGAATAAGCTTCATGTATGACAGTGAGCTGATGAGCTTCAGCGATGATTTTACCACGCAGAACTACAGCCTGTCCTTCAGGGAGAGGATAACTATAAAGACCAGAATGAGATGCTTCTATGCAGGAAGTTATGATACCGGAATAAGTCATTATGTGATCAGAGATATTTTCGGGATCATAGGCATTAAGAGAAAAGTCAGAATACCTGTCAGGATACATGTTCTTCCGCTCATCAAAAAGCTTAGCTCTGATGATATAAGGCTGCTGAATGAGATAAGGGAGAGCGGTAATCTTTTCAGTATAAATGCATTTGAAGAGAATCTCGGGAATGACCTTCGTAAGTACGTTCCGGGCGACAGCATTGCCAACATTCATTGGAAGAATTTTGCGAGAACCGGTGAGATGTATGTAAGACTGCCGGAGAAGCAGGAGATAGATATGCTGTGTATCGCGCTTATCACAGAAGCGATGGACGGTACACTTGAAATGATAAAGCAGCGTGACAGATTCTTCGAATATCTTGTCTCTATTGCAGAATATTTTGGAATGATGAATAAGCCGCTTGTTATATATTTTTATAATATGGGAGTTAAATCCTGCCTGATAGACAGTCCTGTAAAATTCAGGGATTTCTATACCTCTATCCCTGAAAATATCGGACATAAAACGGCAGCAGGACATGATGAGGAGCTGCTTAAGACTTCTTCAAAAGAGTTTGGAAATGTCATTCTCTTCAGAGAAAAAGGATGCGAGTTGAATAAAGCTTATGGAAATGATCAGTAACAAAACTGAAGAAGATCTTGTATCGGACAAGATGCTGATGCGGCTGCCGGGAATGGCGATAACCTTCTTTGCCGGTTTTTTTGTGCTGCGGGAACTTGGCGTTGATTATCTGAATCTGGGCTTTTCCATCTGTTACCTTGCTTTTTTCGGAGGGATAGTTTTTCTGTTATCTGTCTTTAAGAAGAACAGGGAAGTAATACCGGCTATAATCATTTCTGCGCTTCTTCTGATACTTATCTACAGGGACCGGATGCTTACAATAAGTATACTTATCCCTCTGGGCGGAATATTGCTTTTTATAATTTTGAGCAGTGGAAGGCTTGAAAGAGCAGGCTTTATGGTATTGATGACTGCAAATATCATTTTCTGGCTTGTCAGAGGAACAAATGATAAGCTGACCGTTGTAGTCCTTGTAACAGGTACAGTGTATGCGATAGGAAGACTTATTCATAAAAATGCAGATTACAAGGCGTTTGCGATAATTCTTCTTCTGGTGATCGCATTTCTTCCGGTTAAGGACAGCCCGGTAAGGTGGACCTTCATCAGAAATATTGCTGACAGAGTTGCTTCTGCATTTGACTGGATCGCTGATGAGGTCGGATACCGGTTTGGAGATGATAAAATGTCTTATGTCGGCTATTCCGGAGAAGGTTCGATATCGGGACCGGTGGAGGTGTCTTCAAAGGAAGAGCTTATCTTTGATAGAGTCAACAGTATCAGGGGTGTTTACCTTAAGGGTGCGCAGTTTAAGACTCTCAGGGCGGAGGGCTTCTTCGATAAGGAGAACTTCTCGGGAGATTATAATAAGTGGATCTTTGAATATATGAATGCGCTTATGAATGCCGGTATCACTCCGGAGGAGGCGAAATGCTTTTCAAGGATAGAAAATGCAAAGGTTGAATATAGATATATTAAGACATCGGATATTATCTATCCGCAGAATCTTCTTAAGATAGATGATAAGCTGAAAAACGGACTAAGTGAGAAGAAGGGCAAGGGATTTTCATACAACCTTCAGTACATGAATGTTGATTACGCAAGTCCGTATTTCATGAAGATAATAAATGTGGTCTCTGATCCTCAGTACGAGGGTAAGGTATATACTTATGATGAAGTAAAGGACTATGTGGATAATGTTTATCATGTGAATCTCAGTAGTTATATGACAAGAGCTGAGTATGAAGAGCTTGAGGAACAGGCGCTTGACCTTGCTGAGAAGAGAAAACAGCAATCCGGTAGTAACGGGGCAGGAAGTGAAAATAACTCTGAAAAGTCCGGAAGCAGCAAGAACTCGGGACAGACCGAAAACGGCGCAGCTGGCGGCGGTAAAGGCTCAGAAAAGGCAGGCACTGATGGAACAGGCAGCAAGAGTTCAGAACAGTCCGGTGCTGACGGAACTGAAAACACACAGTCTGAAAGAATATGGAGTGAGGATATGGAGGCGTATCTTGACGCATCCATGGCTACCGACAGGACTATAGAATTCACCAGAGAGCTTACATCTCTTTGCAAGAATGATTATGAGAGGGCGAAGGTTATCGAATCATATCTTCGAACCTTTAAATATGATAATTATGAAGATCTGCGCGGCAGCGAGAACTTTATAGATCAGTTCCTTTTTGATGACAGAAAGGGCTACTGTGTGCATTTTGCTTCGACAATGGCGCTAATGCTTAGAATTTCCGGTGTTCCGTCAAGGTATGTCAGCGGATATCATTTTACTGATCCCGGAAACTTTGTAATGGGCAGCTGCGCTCATGCATGGGTAGAGGCGTATATTGACGGCGTAGGCTGGGTTCCTTTTGAACCGACTCCTGTAAATGAAAATGCAGAGCAGCTCTCATGGGGACTTCTTGTCCGCCAAGAGGATGAGAGAATAACTGACTGGGGCAAGTTCTATGAGGATAAGATAAGCGAATACCTTGATGAGCAGGAGGAAGATGAAGGCGGAAAGGTGATAGTAGAAGATACAGATCCTGACAGTCATAAGGAGAAGGAAAATGTTATCCGCCTGATGTTTATATATCTCGGTATCATCGTAGGCTCGGCGGCAGTGCTTTTACTGCTCTGGCTGGGAATCAGCAGGATAATCTTCCTTAGACTTTCTCCTGAGAAAAAGCTAAGAGAATTAGTGAAGAAGGAATGCAGAAGTATTGAGAAAAAGATAAGGGCTGATGAGGAGAAAGCAGCTCTTAGGGCAAATTCCGCGTCGCTCTATGATTATCTTAAGTACGCCGAGGATGAGACGAAAAGTAAAAGACTTAAATGTATGTTTGATATGTATTATCTTGTAAGATACAGGGGCAACAGTATCACCGATCAGGATCTTAAGGATATGAATATCTTATAATGCTAAAAGTCTTGAAAAAGCTCTGTGCAAGGGGGCTTTAGAGAGCATCTGCGCAATGTGTTTCAAGAGGTGTATTGATAAATAATTCTTGAAAAAGATGGCAAGTTGGCTGATAATAAAAATGAAACAAACCCTCGGTGGAGAGGGAATGTGTGTATGATTTGCCGGAGGAATGACAGAGATATGAGAGAACCTGCTTTTATGATCGCTGCGCCCGGCTCGGGCAGTGGAAAAACAATGATCACATGCGGATTACTGGCGCTTCTTAAGAAGAAGGGCTTTAAGCCGCGTGCGTTTAAGTGCGGCCCGGATTATATCGATCCGATGTTTCATAAGAATGTCCTCGGCGTTCCGTCAAGGAATCTGGATACCTTCTTCACAGGAAAGGAAATGACCAGAGCCTTGTACCAGCAGCCGGAGGAAAATTATATCCATGATATCTCCGTTGTGGAGGGAGTCATGGGACTTTACGATGGACTGGGAGGCATCAGGGAGGAAGGCTCCTCCTATGATCTTGCTGATAAGCTTCGTATCCCGGTCATTCTGGTTGTGGATGCTCATGGTATGAGCAGATCCATAATCCCGCTCGTTTCAGGTTTTCTGCGTTATGACAGAGAACATCTTATCAAGGGCGTGATCTTCAATAAAATGAGTGAAAAAGTATATAAGACAATAAGCGGACTCGTTGAGAGTGAGCTTGGTATAGTGTCTCTTGGATATATCCCAAAGCTTAAGGAGATAAGCTTTGGAAGCAGACATCTCGGACTTATAAGCCCGGAGGAGATAGACAGCCTCGACAGCAGTCTGGCTCTTCTTATGGCTCAGATGGAAAAGACGCTGGATTTAAAGGAGATACTAAGAATATCGGAAATGGTCGAGGTCCTTCCGCAGTACAGGCTTGATATTAAGGATGTAAGCGGTGGAAGGCCGGTTAAGATAGGTGTAGCAAGGGATGAGGCATTTTCATTTTTCTATGAGGACAATCTGAGAATACTGAAAGCAGCGGGGGCTGAGGTAGTATATTTCTCACCAGTGCATGATGATATTCTTCCGGAGGGTATAAACGGACTCATATTCTATGGCGGATATCCGGAGCTATATCTTAAGGAGCTGTCAAGAAATCTTAATATGATCAA